>NZ_JBXWQZ010000049.1:0-35512 GCF_059612645.1 Ruegeria sp. YKSF131
AACGCGACGCTTGCTTCACCGCAAATCCGCCGCATAATCACATGAACCAGATGAGCCAGACCCTCTCTTAGCTCACGCCGCCATCTGTCCCAAAATCCCTGACGACGGACACTTAGCTATCGACTCCGAAATCCAATGATCCATGCCTATACTCAATGGCGCTGTTCAGCGCCCATCAAGCTCGGGAAAATCGTTTCAAGGCTTGACCTTTTGCGATTGCTTCTATGCAAAGGTGGATATGGTCGGAATGTAAAACCCGGCTTGTCTTGCCTCGCAGTAAATGCACGAGCAGGTCTGCATTGCGCAGACCTTCCCGTGTTGTGAGCTTGCTCATATGCCACAACAAAAAATCCATAAAGATAAACTCTGTTTTTCAAGTCCTAAGTTGAGGTAGCGTCGCTTGTACCGCGAGAGGAAAAAGTTGGTGACAAACAATAGGCCGTTCCCACTAAGTCGAATTGCTCAGCGCATCACTCTGGCGAATATCGCATTCTTAATCTTGGCTTATTTGATGTCGCCAACCAAAGTACAAGCCCAAAGCTCACAGGCCTGCGTGGAATTAGGTTCTCCCCGGATAGAGTACGCTTCTGGATCTGAAAGCACTCGCGTTAATCAAACAATCTCAATGACGGAACGTACGTGTCTCCCGATCCCAAACGGACCCATTACAGGACTTACAATTGGAAACTCCTCAATTACTTCCTCAGGTGAAATTGAGTTGTATGTTCCGGGCCAAAATACCGTTCCAAGCAATGCTTCAGTTTTAACACTTTTGAATGTCGATGTCGCGGCGGGTAGCGGAGACTTTGTCTCCCGGGAAGCGTTGGCAACAAACATCAACGGGAAGCTCAGAGTGAACCTCATTGGAACTTCGATTGGTTCCGGCAGATCAATGACGTTCGCTCCCTTCAACGGCGCGAATATCGACCCCACTGAAGTCTACTTCCAGTCCGACCGCCCGCTAACCTATGACAACCTGACCGTTATGGGAGCCACCGAAGTAGTTTTCGGAGCCTACTATTTTCAGACTCGGGTTGCTGAGGCTTCTGATTTCACACTGACGAATAGTTCGATTTTCTCAACCAGCGATATGGCGATAGCCGCAGGCACGACTGTTCGCCTCGATACCACAAGCAGTTTGAACACCGTAAACTTTGAGAATTTTGGCACGTTGGCCGGAACGGGAAGCGTGAACGCATTCAACTTCACAGTTAAGAACGGAGGGGTGCTTTCGCCGGGCTTTTCAATTGGTACGCTCAACAATAGTGGCGGAATCGCTTTTGAAACTGGGTCAAGACTTTTGAGCGAAGTCGATCCGACGGCCGGTCAGAAAGTCGACTTGGTGTCATCCAGCGGGCCCGTGACAGGGATTAACCGCGCCACCATACAAGTCGAAGCCGCTCGTCCCGGCCTGACTGCGCAGGACTATGCAGCTGGCAACGACTACACGGTTTTTCAAGCCTCGAGTTTCGATGGAAACTCCCCAACTCTTGTTGCCGGAGGATCTTTGCCCGCTCTATCCAGTCTGAGTATCTCAAACACGCCAACCGCAGACGGTAGAATCGACATAACGTTTTCGACTCTCCCCGTCTCGAGTTTACCGCAACATCCATCAGTTGTTGGATCTCCCAATGCAAGCAACCTTGCTGGTGCGGTGGCTAACACCACAAACACGTCACCTGGAACTAATCTGACCAATGGCTCAACCTTGGGTAATACCGTTAACACGCTTACCAATTCAGGTTTGGCTGGGTTTAATCGTGTGCACGCAGAACCCTATTCCTCTAATTTGACCGTGGGGCTGGAGCAACTTGACCTGATAACTAACACAGTGCTGAGCCACGCTGACTGCCGCAAGTATCAAGCAGTTGGCTTCAGCAATGAGGATCAACCCGTTGCAGCAGGCGACATCGACTTGGCCCAGAGCCCGAGCGGCGCAATAGACTGCTCTGATCGGCGCTGGTGGATCGACACGGCCTATGTGAGCGGAGACGTTGATGGAAGTAACGGCCTCGGGACATTCGACTATTCGCTGGGCACCATTTTGGTCGGAGCGGATGTCGCAAGCACCGATAGAGGTGTGGTCGGCGTCTACGCAGGTTTTGGGACATCCTCCATGGATGAACACGATCAAGTCGATCAGGATTTTTCGACCGACAGCTATCATGTGGGCGTCTATGGGCGTACAACAACCGGAACTTGGGAGTTCTCCGGACTGATCGGTTACATGTTCGGTGAAACCGACGCCAAGCGGAATAACCCTTCTGTTGATGGCTTTACGGGAGGCGAGGCAAAGTCTGATTTGGACCAAGAGGGCATCCATGCCGGTATCCAGGCACGGAAGCTGTTTAACCTGGACAGCGGTGCAAGGGTTTCTACGGTTTTTGGAGTGAACTACGGGCGTATTCAACAAGGTTCAGGCACAGAGACCGGCGGTGGTGATTTCAACTACTCGATTGAAAAAGCGAACGCAGAGTCTCTGGTCGCCTCCATTGGAGTTGACTACCAACGGGACTTCTTGACAGAGAGTGGTTTGCTGACCCCAATCGCCTTCGCCCGGTATGAATATGACTTCTTTGCCAACAAGGATAGTGAGCACGGAATCACAGTTTCAAATCCATTGTTCGGAACATTTACACAAGTCGGACAAAATCGAGGAGCAAATGGCTTCGTTCTCGGGCTTGGACTGGGCTATCAGATTTCTGATCTGGCGAGACTAACGGCAGGGTATGGTTATTCAGTTCGTTCCAACGGCCAAGAGCATGGTCTCGGTGCAAACTTAAGCGTTCGGTTCTGATTAGGGTGGACCAACGAAGAGGAGTGGTAAGCTAGCTGCAACAACTTGCGGAAGCTATCGTGGCGGTGTGAGCTTCATTCTCTAGCGATCAAAATTAGGGAATATTAAAAACATAAAGCCGCGATTTCTTGGCGTCGTCTGTCAGGATGTAGAGAAGCCCTTTGGTCTCATCGAGAGCGATTCCTTCGGGATGTTTAACTTCCTTTTGTTTGCCATCTTCTGTGAACGTCAAACTGATAGACTTTATGGACTTGGACTCTGGATTGTAGACGAAGATTTGACGGCCTTTGTCACTTACAATCCAAAGAGAACGTGAAGATGGGGACCATGCCAGGCCGCTCAAATCCAGTTCATCATCATCTACACGCTCGGAGATGAAACCTGCATCGCGGTCTAAAGGAATGATCTCAACAATTTCATCTAGCTCCGGTGATACGACCATTAACAACCTTGGTTGTCCCTCAATGCCAATGAATACTCGCCCGGATTCCGGGTCGACGGCGATGCCCTCAGGTCCCTTGTTCAAAGGGTTACCGACGAGCAATTCAGCGGCGTCCGAGTAGCCTTTGAGAGATGTGAGAGGGATTGTAGTTAGTTGAATGGGGTCAGTCGGGTGAACGACTAGAATTGATCGATCAGTTTCCTGAAGTACTAAAACAGTCCCATCTTTTCGTGATGCGACGCCCTCCAAATCTGATCCTACCAATGCTGGCAACTTGAAAGAGTTTCCTAATACCCCGTCGACTCCGAGTAGGTGCAGTTTAGGTTCGGCATCACTTACAGACCACAAGAAACCTTCAGCGTTAGACATTGTTAAACCGGAAGGTTCCGAAAATCCCTCTGATTTGTCTGCCACCTTGAATTTATCAACCAGAACCAAACCAGCACTTTCGGCGCAGGCAAAATCGGTCCAAGGCAAGAAGGCTGCCGCAACCAAGCTGGCTGCAAAAGCAAGTCGTCTAAGTTTGCAGAAACACCGTGAAATTTCAGCATTTGACAAAAACAATCTGTTTTCTGTCATTGGATTCTCTCGCGCTTGGACCACATCCCTGTATCAGCGTTCGTATCACAGTCCGGATACGATGTCCGAAGAATGCACTGTAATCTCTTTACCTGATCCCGCCTGTTGCGATTGAATTGAATAGTGCACGATGTGCCTTTGGTTAAGCGTAAGCCTTTGGCGTGAGCAGGAAGGAAGACAAGTTGAATACGACCCTCACATTTGTGACCGTGTTGTTGATGCTGCTGTTGCCAGGTGCTGCGGTGTCACAAGTCGACCCTGCGACGATGCTGGCCGGGGCTTCGGGGTCGGAAATCGTTATCGAACGCCGGTGGACGCAGTTTCGTGGCAAACAGGAACTGTATTTCTTCACTCTCGATGTGATCGTCACGATCATTCTGGCTGGTTTGATCGTCTATCATCCTGTGAGGCGGAGAGCCCGCAGAAGTGTCAGCGATATCGTTATGCCGCGACTGTTCTTCCTATACGCGCTTGTCGGCATGGTGGTTGGGTTTCTGGTCGTACAGCACGGATCGATGATTGGGTTCGTGATTTTTGGAATAGGAGCTCTGTTAAGGTTCCGATCAAATATGGATGACCCGGTCGACACGGTTGAAATGATTATAGTGACCGTGCTTGGGCTCGCGGTCGGTTTGGGCTTACCGCTGATGGCCACACTGGTGGCGATTGTGTGTTGGTGTTTCATTTGGCTCGGTGGGCGAAACAAGGGCGTGGGAATTTCGCTCAAGGCTTCAGACGAAGAGCACTCATTGAAAGTCAGCGGGGACATTGAAGCTATGGCCGCAGACGCTGGCTGGAAGTTGGTCAGAAAACACCACGTACCCGGAAAATCTCGCGTTTCTTTGCTTTTCATTACCTCGGGTGGATTGTCGGAAGCTCGGATCGAAGAGATGATAAACGATCTGGTCCCTGAAAAAGTTGAGCTGAAACTCAACCTCTAATCATTTCACAAGGTCTAAGCGTTTCAACACCGCATTCGGGGATCTGATCTCCTTCGGGAGCGACTTGAAGTTTACTGACCTTTCGAAATCAGGCCCTCGATATACTGCTATTCCAAACTCTCCGTTTGGTTGGAACGTAACATGAGTGAAGCTGTGAGGTGATTTGGCATTGTCACCAATAAGCCGTCGCGGGCCACCTCCCAAACAAGCTTGGGAAACATAAGCCACACCGTCTTTCCAGCCTGGGTAGAAGGCATGATGGTGGCCTGACAGATGCAGAACGACACCGCTTTCTAGGTAAATTTTTTCAAGTGTTGGGTCACCGATGATTTCGCGTTCGCGCTGGATCGCGAAGGGCCAGAGTGGGAGGTGACTGAAAGTGACAACCGGATTTCCATTTGCACCCAATTCCCCAAGTCGGTCCTGTTGATCACCGGATAGCGGCCCTAAGGTCGTTGCATCCAGAGATGCAAACGTTACGCCCTGCATCTCAAACGCGTAGAAGAACGGGTAGTCATCCGAAACCAGGAAATCGACGTCTGGTTTTCTTGGTATCCATTCCTCTGCGTATACTTTTCTTTCACGCTCGAACCCACTGTAGGCGGAGGCATCATGGTTTCCAGGCGTGACCGCAAATGGAATTCCGGCAGCCGCTAAAGGATCTGATACGGCCTCGTGAAACGCCTTCCACATCTCTCTGACCTGTTTGTCTGACAAGTTGGGAATGCGCTGTCCCGCGACCATATCGCCCGTCGAAATCACCAAATCGGGATCAATCTCGACTACCCGCTCAATCGCTTTGTCGACGCGGGCATCGTATTTCACCGAACCATAGCTGCCGTTCAGATCCGATATGACGATAACATCCAATGCCGCCGCTTTGCAGGCGATCAGAGCGGTCCAAATGAACGCCGCAAAAAGCGTAGAAAGCCTACGTGTCATTACAATCCACTGTCTCTACCTCGGTGTCGTTTCTCAAAAAGAATGCGACAGGATCCAAGTCGAACATCAAATCACCATTAGAACAATTGTTCTGGAGGATGGACGTTGCCAGCGCGGTATTTTTGACGGCTTGTGCAATCTGACTGTCTGAAAGCCCAAGGCTTAGCGACAGCCAGTCATAAACCGGGCCTTGGGTTTGAAGGTCGCTATTCAATGCAACCAAGCGCCGGTAAGTGCTTGGAGAGAAGTGCCGCATTTTCTCTAGCATATGAGTAGATTTCGCGAAGTTAGCATACTCGACCCGCCCACCAGCATCGTTGTCGTTTAGATTGCTGCGACGGATTAATAATGCCTCGGCGGGAATATCTCCATCATTCGGCTGATGGTGCTTGGCTTTCTTATGCTTCAGCTTTCCGTCTTCGACCCAATACCAATAGGGTGTGAAGTCTATGTTTCCTACGCGGTCCTGCTGGCTAAAGATGAAATCGAGGAGAACAATCTCGGTAAGTTCTTGCATCCAAAATGCCATCTGTTGGTCGCTGACATCGGGACCGAGATCCTTGTTGATCATCCGGTCTTTTCGGCCTTCTCCGACGCCCTCTGCAATGGCCTCAGACAATGGTTTTGAAGAACGCAAAGCCAAGAAAGCGGGGGTTTCCTGAAAATCACGGTTTTGGCCTTTCCCCCAACCAGATTTACGGGTGCCGTTGATTTCCGAGCCGTATCGATGCCCAGGGCTATCAAGCAGTACACCATATATTTGCGTTCGATCCGATGTGAATAGATCATCGGTCGGTTGGTATGAGTTCGGGTCGGCATCCGCAGCTGCGAAGACACGCCAGCCTTCGTGGTTCATGCGCCCGCCATGAGAGCCACCAGAAATCGCAAGACCAGGCTCTGCGACCTCGGAAAAATGCGCCTGGGCGTCCATGCTGCGCCAAACCGCGACTGGAACTTTGACAGTCGTGTCGAAATACCTGGAGAAATGATAGTAAAGCAGCGAAGAAGTGGAAAACGTTCCACTGGTGCCCTTTTGGTTCATGGTGGACTTGAATTTAGCCACCCTGTCTTTGGCCAGATCTTTTGCCAACTTGCCCTCTTTGCAAGCGTTTCTCTCGAATTCAGAACGGTTCCCCATGTAGGGTCCTTCCGAAATATCGTAGACGGCCATTCCTGGGCTGGTGCTCCAGGTTTTTGGGCAAATAGCAATTTCAGAGGCATAGAAATCGATCTCGCAATAGGCTTTTTCTTCCTCAAGATCGCTGTTCTTGTACTCGCCCGTTGGAACTTTTTCGATCCGAATACAACGTTCAGAAACGCCGTTGGGACTATCAAATGTTGTGGCTTCACCGAGAACTTCGTCGTTCGCCCACAAGACAGTGGGTGCGATGAAAGCAAGTGGCCCCAGAAGATTGAACTTCATTTGGATAGTCCTCCCGGTATCATTTAGGGCAAATCGCTGCCTTTTGTTCGGTGGAGATTTTTAACTTTGGGTCGACACTGAAGTTGGAGAATTTTGTGTCAATCCACTTGTCGCATCCGCCTGAACAAGGCGCCCCGTTTCGGGCGTCATTCCAATATTCCTTGGCCCTTTCTTCCGTCCAACCGCAAAACTGAACGAGCGCCATTGCCGACAATGCGCCCGAGGAATGAACGCCCCACATGCAGTGTATCAGGACAGGGCCCTTACCAGGGTTTTCAATCACCTCGTGTATGGACGCCATGACAGCATCGGGTCGGGAGGATCTGGCGCTTTGATAGTCGAAAGATCCGTTTCCGCAACTGGTGCGACCGTATTGAGTGTTTTTGCCGAAGTCCGCATAAAACCCGGTTGAAAACCCCTCATCGCACAGGGTTTCGCGCTGAACGTTACTCAGACCCGTTCGATCCTTGTCACCGCCTTTGAAGCCAGAGCGATACAAAACTCCGCTCAAGACCGGGCGAAAGAAAGCGACGCCATCAACACCTCCGTCGCCACCCTTTGAAAGCATTTGACTGTTGCTTGGGCCACCGTTTCGACTGGTTACGTCAGAATTTGCAGTAGTTGCAAGAACACCAATGAATATCAGTGACGTCAAAAACCGCATGCCAGCTCCTTTCTATTTTTGAGCCTGTTATGCTCAAACTCTTCCCACTTTGTAATCTATTGGAGCGGCTCATTCTCGAGATCCATTTCAAGTGGGTGATAAGCCTTCCGCCATGCAGCGTTAAATTGGCCACACCAGGTTGATGATAAAGACGACCACGAAGTAGGCCAGAAAAACTTTCCAGTTCCATTGGTGTTTGCTTTCTTCGTTGATCACGCCGGACGACTTCAATGCCAGGTTTGTAACAATCAGAGCGACAACGATGACCGCCGCATGTGCCAGATCAAAATGCGTACTAGTGCTCCCTATTGCGGATGTTAGATCGATGAAAATGTGTCAGCAGTCACCTGATGGCAGCATAGCTACATCTGAGTACCTTCCCTCAGATGTTGTGATCCGAGCACATGCACCAGTATCCGTGTTAAACCAGTACGAGGTCAGCCCTTCGCTTCGGATGAGTTCAAATCCGAGACTCTGGATGCCCAATTCAGCCTGTCCCGCTCTTGCCCCTTCAAATGACGAAAGATCGCTAGAGCTGCCCACAGTTGGTGCACTTGCATCCACCGATCCGCCACTCTCATCGCATGCTGCGAGCGCAGCAATACACGCCGTGCCTATCACCAATAGGACCTTGGATTTCATCTTTTCGCTCCTTGCAGTATTGGACTAGAGATCCAGGATTTCTGGTCGATAACCTATTCAATTCCGAAAATTACGTTGTAGTCGACGGAAGAGTTGCTGCGATTGATAACCTCCACAACATGATCACCGGATTGCCAAAGCTGTCCTCGATACTCATTGTCCGCCGACATCAATCCCAACAGTTCAGAATCATCGGGGTTACGAATGACGTAGTCCAAGGAGCCATTTCGCGGAGCAACGCGGACGTAAAGGAACTGTTCGTTCTTTGCACCGAGAAGGTATTGCTGCGACGCTCCGGGCGCGAGTTGGCCAACAAGTTCGGCGCCAGTGGAGCCGGCATCGAATTTGACACGTTGGTTACCGGTAGAGCCGGGGGCACCTGCCATGGCGCCACCGCCATCATCCATCGCCTCGACAACCGACATCTCGCCAATGCTTCCATCCTTGTACGCGATGCAGCGCCAAAGCGTTCCGCCTGCGTCGCGTAGCATGACGAGCGTACCTGCTTCCGAGAACTCTGAGCTTTCTATCGTACCGGATTGACCGTCTGGTCCACCAACCTGCCGCAAATGGTCGATGCAAGCGTCGTCGGCGTCTGACATGGCCAGCGCGGCTGTTCCGCTGATCGCAAGTACAGGAGTGACAAGGTTCATTAGACTACGTTTCATAAGCAGGTCCTCTTTTGGTCCATCCTTGATGTTCTGTTCCTCGTGGGCAGGAACCTTATTTCGCATCCCTCAACTTTGATAGAAACTCATCGCATGCCTGTGCGCTGCCGACGACCTCGTCTATCGTTCCAATTCCTTGCAGTGATGCCATCTCGGAATTTACGCGATTGAGAATCTGATCCGCTTGCTCGGGGATGATCAGGTTCTCTGCTTGTGCTCCTTTCAATGTGGTGCAGACACCGGCGGAAAAGCCTGTCGCAACGCCGACACCCACCGCGGCCCCGCCACCCAGGGTCATCGCCCCAACCACGCCGAGGACGAGCCCGATCACAATACCCAAGATCACTTTTCCCATGTTTTCCAAAATTTTGGTGAAAAAGATTTCAGGCTTCACTATTGGCGCAAACTGCGGGCCCATCTGCAAATCAAGACCAGCGCTAGCAGATTGAGTACTGGTGCAATCGCCGCGAACAACGGTTTGGCTGACTCCGAGACCAAATCCGCCAGAAGTATCCAAGGCAGTCCCAACGGCAGAAGGAACACCCCGGACAAAGGGTCTCTTTCCTGTCCCAACTAGCCAAATGTGCCCGTCAAGAATGCAATCAACGCCAACAGGTAAAGGATCGCGAATACAACGATGGTGGTTCTACAAACCAAGTCGAGCCTCAGCAGATCAAGCCAGTGCTGCGCAGCCGTTTTCGGCTACGCAGCAGACTGGTCACAATGCGCCTTCGTCGCCCAGGAACTCGATACCAGCTGTCGCGCCATCACTGTAAGCAATGCAATTCCAAGGAGCACGATCCTCACCAACGCCTACAGTAACCTGTGTTCCCGCCTCGCTAAAGGCGGATGAGAGCACCACGACTTGCGAATTGTTCGTCGTGTTGGCTACATCTCGCAAACACGCCTGTTGGGCTGGCGTGAGCTCGGCTGACGCGCTTGATGTACTCGTATCGTCGCAGGCCGCAAGCAGTGCGAAACAAGTTGCGCCCGCAATCTTCACCATCTTGTTGGTCATTTTCTTCTCCCTCTGGGTTCGTTGAAATTAATCAAATTGGATGTGCTTGTTTGAAGCTCTCGTATCTGGACAGCCAATGGAACATACCTCGACCCTGTGACTATCTTGCCCAAAACCTGCCGCGGAGGGCTTTTTCGACGGAACGATTTTTCGTTGACTGCCGAGACCGCCAACAACGCGTCATGCCCGAATGGCGCCACTGGAAAAAGCTAAAGCGAACTCTGGAGGGAGGGCTAGTTCGTTAAGTCCAAGCATCGCGTCCTCCCAACGCTCGATCAATGGAGAAGGCCTTCCGACCGCCAGCACTCACTCCAGCAGTCGGAAGGGCTCGGCACAGCGAGCAGCAGCGACCACAACGGAGGTAAAATAAAGTTGTGTCGAATTCGAATGTTTGAATCTTATTCTTCATAAATCAATATTTTTTTTTGTAAACTTCTTTACGCTCTCGTACGATAGGCTTCTGCTTTTAAACAAAAAGGTAGGTGGGAGCACTCATAAGGGAGAATGTGTTCTTTTGGGTCGGCGACGCGTTCTGAGTTCGCACAGAAACTAAGAAAGGATTGAAAATGGGGTTTGTTGAAGCCGTTAAAACGTGTTTCTCGAAATACTTCCAGTTCTCCGGTCGGGCTATACGCTCAGAATACTGGTGGTTCTTCTTGTTTGTGGTTCTCGTGAGTGCTGCTTTAGCTGTGCTGGATACGGTCATATTCGGGACCAACCCCGAAACGGGGCAAGGATCTCGGGTTCTGTCCTTTGTTTTCCAACTTGCAGTTATCATACCTATGCTGGCCGCCGGTTGGCGGAGGCTGCATGATACAGGACGACCTGGCTGGTATTTGCTGCTGCCGATGGCGCTCAGCATTACAACGCTTTTTGTTATGTTGGGTGGGGTGGCGTTCTTCTCGGTGTTGGAGCAAGGGACCGAAAACCCCGATGCATTACGAGGACCCGCCGCAGTCCTGGGCGTAACCGGTATTGTTGTTGTCTCAATTCTTCAATTGGTTCTGTCCATCTTGATGATCTGGTGGCTGACACGACCTTCGGAAGAAGGCGCAAACGAATACGGCGCACCTGTTTACTGATCTGGTGGCCGGGGCGGCGGGCCGGATTCTCTGCTGAATGAAAGTGCGAAACGCAACAAAATGGAGAGAGAAAATGAGTTTCAAGACGATTTCCATTGGAGCGCTAATGATAGTAATAGCAACCACAGCATCGGCGAAGTGGTCGTTCAGTTCCGGGCCCAACCCCAATGCCTTTATTCAGACCGGAAACATGACGCTGGAGCTTCAGTGTAATCGTATCCGCTTTGCTCCGGCTGGATATGAGGATAGCCAGGACATCGTGGAAAAGCAGGGGCTCTCCATTCGTTTTTTGAAGAACGGCACCACCGAGGTTGGTGCATTTCAGGTTGGCGCAGAAAACGCTGCCATGCAGATCGTCGACAACTATCCCGTCGAGGTCAGTTTCAATAGTCAAGAGGACTATGGTTTTGTACTGGACCAGCTTGCGGCCAATGCAACAGTTAATCTGTCGATGATTGATCAAGATGTAAGCTACGGAATCTTTGACTTGAAAGGTTCCGGCGCGGCAATTCGGTCCCTTCGTTCCGCGTGCGATTCAGATACTAGCCAGGGGGGGTCCTACGAAGCACCCGAAGGCATCGTCTATTGTGGTGGTGGAGCGATAAAACGCCAGATCGAATATGTAATTCTGGACAATCCAGAGGGGGAGTGGGACGCGCGAGTAACGGTCAACGGCGAGTCGATCAGAGCCATGACGGCCTACAGTTACTTCGGAAACTCTGTGCCGCCCGCCGGATTTGTCGTCGCCCTGCTTGGGGAGGACAGGTCCGAGTTTCTGATTTTTAGCGAAGGCTCGACAAACTGGCTGGAATATGGGGACTACAGGTATGATCAGTGCAATTGATACCTCCTTCCAACCAGCTTCCCAAATAGCGTGTAAGATGAAATGTTTGGTCGCCGGGATTGTGCTTGCTTCGGGCCTTGTTTGGACCTCACCAGCTGTCGCGGCTGATGTATCGCAACTTCCGCCCGGTTTGCAGGCGAGGGTTGATTTGGCGGCACGAGCCTGCGCGGAGTTCAACGACGGTCAATTTGACATAGCCTGGGGCGCGGTTGAAAGGGTCGATCTCGACGGAGATCTACAACGCGACTGGGTTTTGAATGAGTCTGGTTTTGCGTGTTCGAGCGCCGCATCTCTTTACTGCGGAACTGGCGGATGCATGTCGCACTTCCTGGTTGAAGAGGAGGTTCATTCATTGCTCAATCAAGGCTGGACTGTTGTTGATTTTGGGCGTCAACGCGTTGTCGTGGCAGATATTCATGGATCCAAATGCGACGCAATAAACCCAACGCCTTGCGTCAGCGCTAGTGTTTGGGATGGCGAAGCCAACACTTGGCGCTCGTCTGCTGGCCATTGGGAGTAAGTAACATTTAGGCACCGCAGGTAAGCCTGAGAGTCTGTTTGTTCGATGAGTTCTCTATAGCATGCAAACATATGGGCAAATCGTGCAAAGTTATGCGCAAATACCGCGAAGAGTTATGGGCAAAGTTCCAAGATTTTCTTCAATGAAATCAATGTCGGCAATGTAGCGTTACGAGCGCACCTACACGGTTTGTAGGTGCGCGCATAACACTTCGCACACCCCATAAGTTTGCGTAGTTTGCCCATAGTTTTGCGCTGCGCGATTGTCTGCCTTAGTGATGAATTCAATCAGTTTTTGGCTTAGTCGTTGCGGTAATGGCCCTTTGCGTTGCGCAATCTCGCAAAGGGCCTCCCCAAGGAACCTTGGGTTCCATGCGGCCTTTTTGCTTGGATTCTCGCTAAGGTCTGCGATGCGCAGAAAGCAGACTTTGCAAAGTTTGTCGACGTGTATCTTCCTGACACCAATCTCGCTACCAAGTGCTGCTGCGGCTTCCTCCAATAGCTCATTGAAACAGGCTGTAGGGGCAATCTTGGTACGAGCGGGCAAGCTAAGATTTTGAACGAGTTCTCAGGGGCATGACGGCAACGGCGACTTCGATGCCGTCTGTGATTTCAAAAGCGCCAATGGTCGCCTTGCTTTCTAAAACTGTGATTTCGTGATATCCTGATATCGCCTTGGGGGGCTGTTATGGGCGATTTCTTTTGGATTGGAACAGCAATCGGCGCTGCGATTGGGCTGCTCAATATGTTGTTCATTTTGCGTTCTCGCCTCGGTCAGACCGGGTTAAATCAAGCAAAGACAATTTGGCAAGGCCTGTGGGTATGGGCGCTATGGACTGTGTTCGGTGCCTATGTTCTGGCGCTCTGGCTTGTGAGTGTCGTTCTCTTGGGTTTATCGCGAATTTTGCGACGGGGAACTGAGGCATGAAAGTAGGGGAGGTAAAAACCGCCGCTATCATTGGTGCGGGGGTTTCCGGGCTTGCTACTGCAAAATGCCTGACGAGGGTTGGGATCCACTGCACTGTTTTTGATCGCAATCCGTACCTTGGCGGTGTCTGGGCGGATGGATACCACGATTTTGGCGTTCAGGTGCAAAAGGACCTGTACGAGTTCCCGGATTTTCCGCTTTCCGAAGAAGCGTCTCATTTCACTCCGGGGCCGGTCTTTCGAGAGTATCTGGAGGATTATTGCGATCATTTCCGAATACGAGAGTGCTTACGGTTAGGCACCCGCGTCACCTTGATTGAGCGCAAAACTGACGGGTGGTTACTTGAGGTTAGTGGCTCCGAAGGATCTGAAGATGTTGAAGTCGATCTCGTTGTTGTTGCAACCGGGCTCTATTCAGAGACACCAAATGTCCCGAACATTCCCAAACGTGAAGATTTTGGAGGAGAAGTCCTTCACGCCAGCGAATTTAAAGACATATCGCAACTCAAAGGTCGTCGTGTCGCTGTAATCGGTTACGGAAAAAGTGCCACAGATATAGCGGGTTCGGCTGTGGGTGTCGCGGAAAAGGTTCACCTCGTATTCCGAACCGCACACTGGCCTGTTCCGCGCAAATTGCTGGGTGTTCTTCCTTTCAAATGGGGAATGCTGACACGCCTTGTTGCAGCCCTGATCCCTCCGTATGTGAGACCCAGCCCAATCGTGCGCGCTATCCACTCAATAGGATATCCGTTGCCCTGGCTGTTCTGGCGTATCGTAGAACTGCTGCTCAGTACCCAGCAACGATTGCGAACGCAAATCGCACGTGGTGAGACCCTGATGCCTGAGACGCCTGTTGAATTCGACGCGTTTACGGAAGTAACTATGGTTCCACGTCCTGAGCTCATCGACTTTATCCGATCTGGTAAGATTTCTGCACATCGAACAGGTGTGAGTGCATTCTCTTCCAGCGGAATCGACCTTGCGGATGGGGATTCTCTTGAGGTCGATTGTGTCGTCTTCGGCACGGGCTGGAAGACCGGCTACCCATATCTACCGAAGTCGATACTCAACTCTTTGGATGATGGGCCGGATGGGTTCTATTTATACCGGCATGTCCTACACCCCTCGGTGCCAAACCTTGCATTCGTGGGTCGGGCGTCCTCCTTCATGAGTGTGACGACCTTCGCGCTTCAGGCCAAATGGCTTGCGGAAGTCGTTGCAGGTCGTGTGCTCCTACCGGATGCTGAGGCCATGCAAAGCGATATCGATGCGCTAAAGTCCTGGAAACAATCATGGATGCCAGAAGGGCCGGGACGTTCCGCCACACTTCTGCTTCACATGTTCCACTATCACGATGAACTCCTACTCGACATGAGTGTAGACCCACTTCGCAAACGCGGTATCCTGGCGCCGATTTCTGAACTGATTGTGCCTTATCGTGCGGCCGACTTTCGAGACGTAGCCTAAGCGATTTGTACGAGAAGCCCCTAATATCCTTGTGACACTTCTTTAAAATGGATGCGCGGGAGGGTTTTTGTTTGGAACGACACCTAGCGGCAATACTCGCAGCTGACATTGTTGACTATAGCGCGCTGTCAGTACTGACGAGCAAGCCACTTTGCACGCTAACAAGGGTCACTTTAGAGCGCTGGAGCCGCATATCGGATTGAATGGCGGGCGCCTGTTCAAAAAGACCGGTGACGGTTTTTTGCATAGTTTTCTTCGGTTTTGGATGCGGTGGCGTGTGCGGAAACGATGCAGCGTCAGATGGTTGAGCGGAACGCGGCACGCGGGCAAATCCCGGAGGTTCAATTTCGTATGGGAATTCACGCGGGTGATGTTTTTGATGACAACGGTGATGTTCTTGGTGACGGCGTCAACATCGCGGCCCGGCTGGAAGGTCTGGCTCCTCCCGTAGGCATTATCGTTTCAATGGGGGTATACGAAGACGTCATAGGTAAGGTGGATATTGCGTTCGCAGAAATAGGATCGCAATACCTGAAGAATATCGCGCGCACTGTGACAGCCTACTCTGTTCAGACTTCATTCGTCACCACGCGCCCAGCAGCTCAATCTCGCCCTGACAAACCTCCAGTGGCCGTATTGGCGTTTGAAAATCTGCCGTCTGACGCAGAGCAGGACTATTTCGCAGAAGGTATTACCGAAGACATTATTACCAGCTTGTCCAGAGTGCCCTGGACATTCGTAGTCGCCCGAAACTCTTCTTTTTCTTACAAAGGGCTTTCTGTTGATGTGCGTCGTATAGGCCGTGAACTTGGTGTCCGCCACGTGCTGGAGGGTTCTGATTGTGGAGTTGGTAACCGGTTGGGTGTGACTGGAAAGCTGATTGGCGCGCAAACCGGATCGCATGACTGGGCGGATCGATACGATGGCAAGCGCGACGATGTTTTTGACCTCCAGGGTCAAATTTCTGAGAACGTTGTAGCTTCAATTGCACCAAGCATAAGACAGGTTAAGATCGATCTCGTTCTGCCCACAAGCGCCCGTATATGCTAGGAGCATATGATCACTTCCTGCGAGCACAGGCAGCGACCTACAGGTTCAGCTCCACTGAGGCGGACGACCATGAGAACGGCGGTGAGAAAGCCTGCCACAGTAGCGGCGGGATGACCCTGCTGCGGGCGCGAATAAGTCGTCCAGCTTTGCCCTTTCTTTTGACGGAGGGAGGGAGGATCTTCACCGTGGATTTGTATCGTAAAGTTCGTTTGCCGTGTGCTGAGGGCATGAGTCAGCGATAAGCGGCTTCGGATGGCAAATATGCCAAGGGCCACCTTTGGCTGGAAGCACCCGGAGATTTGCCACCTTTTGAAGATGCGGTCTGGTTGCAGGGGCATGATGGTCAGTCAATCGGTATTTTCCCCTCTCATGATATGGTGATTGTGCGATTGGGATTGACGCCGTCCCGGCTGGGTTACTCATCCTTGCCGCTGGCCAAGGAACTGATTTCCGCATCCGGAAGCTAGCGTGCCAGGGTGCAAAAACCTGTTGGCCGCGACAGACAGATCACGCCTGACTGGCAAGTATTTTGACAAATACATCCTCGATCAGGACACAGGGTCGCAGGAGAGTGTCTTGCAAGTTGTAGGCATTTAGTATACCGCGGCATACAAAATTAAGGCGCTGGTTTGTTACCCGCCAGCGCACCAGCTAAATGGTCGGAACCGTCATGAGCCTATATACAGAATACCTGAACGAGATTGAGACGCGCAAAGAGCAAGGTTTGCACCCCAAACCCATTGAAGACGGTGTGCTGCTTCAGGAAATCATCGAGCAAATCAAGGATCTCGACAACGTTCACCGCGCCGAGTCTTTGACCTATTTCATCTATAACACGCTGCCGGGGACAACCAGCGCAGCTGGTGAAAAGGCACAGTTCCTGAAAGAGATCGTATTGGGTGAAGCCTCGGTCGAAGAAATCTCGCAGGCCTTCGCGTTCGAGCTGCTGTCACATATGAAAGGCGGCCCCTCGGTCGAGGTTCTGCTGGATCTGGCGCTGGGCGATGATGCGTCGATCGCAAATCAGGCGGCAGAGGTGCTGAAAACGCAGGTGTTCCTGTATGATGCGGATACCCAGCGCCTCAAGTCTGCTTTTGAGGCCGGAAACGCGATCGCAAAGGACATTCTGGAAAGCTATGCCAAGGCCGAGTTCTTTACCCGGCTGCCTGACATCGAAGAGGAAATCAAGGTTGTGACCTATGTCGCGGCCGAAGGAGACATTTCCACCGACCTTCTGTCGCCCGGCAATCAGGCGCATTCTCGTGCGGATCGGGAATTGCATGGCAAATGCATGATCACACCGGCGGCGCAGGCCGAGATTCAGGATTTGCAGAAACAACACCCGGACAAACGCGTCATGCTGGTCGCCGAAAAAGGGACCATGGGCGTCGGGTCGTCGCGCATGTCCGGTGTCAACAACGTTGCCTTGTGGACCGGAACGCAAGCCAGCCCTTATGTTCCTTTTGTGAACATCGCACCAGTTGTCGCGGGAACAAACGGAATCTCACCGATCTTCCTGACCACAGTTGGTGTGACCGGAGGTATCGGCATTGACCTGAAGAACTGGGTCAAAAAGCTGGATGACGACGGCAACCCGATTCTGAACAACGACGAAAGCCCTGTCCTTGAACAGAAATACTCGGTCGAGACCGGAACCGTTCTGACCATCAATACAAAGGACAAGAAGCTTTACAACGAAGCAGGCAATAAAGAGCTTGTCGATGTATCGTCGTCCTTCACGCCGCAAAAGGTCGAATTCATCAAGGCTGGCGGCTCTTACGCGATTGTCTTTGGGAAGAAGCTGCAGACATTTGCGGCAGAAACCCTTGGCGTTGCGCTGGAATCTGCATTTGCTCCGTCCAAGGAAATCTCGCACGAGGGTCAGGGCCTGACAGCTGTCGAGAAGATCTTCAACAAAAACGCGGTTGGCGTGGCTGACGGAAAGGTTCTGCACGCGGGTTCGGACGCTCGGGTTAAGGTCAATATCGTTGGGTCGCAAGACACCACTGGCCTGATGACCGCGCAGGAGCTGGAAGCTATGGCGGCAACAGTGATCTCGCCCATCGTTGATGGCGCATATCAGTCCGGGTGCCACACAGCGTCGGTTTGGGACGCAAAGGCGCAGGCGAACATTCCCAAACTGATGAAATTCATGAACAACTTTGGCCTGATCACTGCGCGTGATCCCAAGGGTGTTTACCATTCGATGACAGACGTAATCCACAAGGTGCTGAACGACATCACCGTGGACGACTGGGCCATCATCATTGGCGGCGACTCGCACACCCGCATGTCCAAGGGCGTAGCGTTTGGCGCGGATTCGGGCACCGTTGCGCTGGCGCTGGCCACCGGTGAAGCCACAATGCCGATCCCTGAATCGGTTAAGGTGACCTTCAAAGGCCAGATGGCAGACCATATGGATTTCCGCGATGTGGTTCACGCCACCCAGTCGCAGATGTTGAAGACATTCGGTGACAACGTCTTCCAGGGCCGGATCATCGAAGTTCATATCGGCACCTTGCTGGCGGATCAGGCGTTCACCTTTACCGACTGGACGGCCGAGATGAAGGCCAAGGCGTCGATCTGTATTTCCGAAGATGACACGCTGATTGAATCTCTGGAAATCGCCAAAGGCCGCATCCAGATCATGATCGACAAGGGTATGGAAAACGAAGCCCAGACGCTGCAAGGTCTGATCGACAAGGCGAATGCGCGGATCGCGGAAATCAGGTCGGGTGAAAAGCCGGCCCTGAAACCTGATGAAAACGCCAAGTATTTTGCCGAACTCGTCGTTGATCTGGATGAGATCGACGAACCGATGATAGCCGATCCTGACGTGAACAATGCTGACGTATCAAAGCGTTACACCCACGACACGATCCGCCCGGTTTCCTACTACAAGGGTGAAAAGAAGGTCGATCTGGGCTTTGTCGGGTCGTGCATGGTGCACAAGGGCGATCTGATTATCGTCTCGCAGATGCTTAAGAACCTTGAAGAGGAACAGGGCACTGTCGAGTTCAAGGCCCCGCTGGTTGTTGCGGCACCGACCTACAACATCATTGATGAGCTGAAAGAAGAAGGCGAGTGGAGCATTCTCCAGAAATACTCGGGCTTTGAATTCGATGATCTGTTCCCGAAAAACAAGGCACGTACGGAGTATGAAAATATCCTGTACCTTGAGCGGCCCGGCTGTAACCTTTGCATGGGGAACCAGGAAAAGGCTGCAAAAGGCGATACCGTTCTGGCGACATCCACGCGCCTGTTCCAGGGTCGTGTTGTTGAAGACTCGGATGAGAAAAAGGGTGAGTCCCTGCTGGCGTCGACACCGGTTGTCGTACTCTCGGCCATATTGGGCCGGACCCCAACCGCCGAGGAATACAAGTCGGCGGTAAAGGGGATCGACTTGACCAAGTTTGCACCGCCGATGGAAAAACCCGCGACCGCGAAATCGGCTCACTTCTGAAGACGTTTTGAACCTTGTAAGCCCGGCCGCCAATAAGCGGTGGCCGGGCTTTTCCAACTGAATGACACTCCCAGCCTTTCGACACCTCGTCTTAGCAAGGATGGGTTATGCACCTGACACATCCGCTCAGGTTCCGTTTCGTCGGACCCTGTCAAAGAATGGGTAAAGGGCCGCGGGTCTTGGTCTGGCGAAGCACAAAGTTGCTGCGGGTGTCGCGGACAAGTCCCGATTTCAACAAGCGCTGCATGATGAAGACTTCAAGATCCTCGGGGGTTTTGGCGTAGACCTTCAGGATAAAGTCGTGATCCCCGGTGATCGAGGCGCACTCCACGATTTGCGGCTCGGTCTCGACCAGACGAAGAAACGCCGAGATGCTGTTTTCCTGATGGTCTTTCAGTGCAACGTGGACATAGGCGATGGCATTCAAGCCTACAGCCTTGGCAGAGACCTGGGCGCGATACCCTGAAACCACCCCGGACGACTCGAGGTCACGGACGCGGCGCCAACATTGCGAAGCCGACAACCCGGTCCGGTCGGCCAGTTCCTGCATGGACAGGCGTCCACTGGCCTGAAGCTCTCGCAAAATATCAATGTCGGCAGGGTGAAGCATTTGGCCCGCAAATGGCAGTATCTCGGAACGTTTCGTTCATAATACGGACGATGCACAGAATATCAAAACAAATTCTCCATGAGAGTTGAGGTATCCTGATCTCATGCAGGAGGATGCTGATGCCCAAATCGACCAAATATGTCGCCAAACTCGCGGATGAATATGGCCACATTACCTACACAGACGAAGAGAATGCGGTCTGGGCTGATCTTTACGCGGCACAGGAAGAAAACGTACGGCGCTATATGGCGCCGGAATACCTAAGCGGTTTGGCGCGGCTGGACCTACCGAAGACAAAAGTGCCTTCTTGTGCAGATATTTCTAAACGGCTGCTGGACCTGACCGGTTGGCGGGTGCAGCCGGTTCCGGCGCTGATCGGATTCAAGACGTTTTTCGGGATGCTGGCGGATCGGGTTTTTCCGGCCGCCTCTTTCATCCGCTCCCGGGAAGATTTCGACTATATCGAAGAGCCGGATATTTTTCACGAGATATTCGGACATACCCCGTTGTTAAGTGATCCGCGTTTTGCCGCGTTCAGCCACGCCATCGGGCTAGCCGGAAAGCAGGCAGATGACGCGGATTATGCTTGGTTGATCAGGCTCTACTGGTTTTCGATCGAGTTTGGCCTGCGCCGCCAGAACGGTCAGATCAAGGCGCTGGGTTCAGGGTTGGCGTCGTCGCCGACAGAACTGGTCTATGCCGTGACCAGCGACATACCCGATCGTGACCCATTTGACGTTCTTACGATTCTGCGAACACCCTACCGGATCGACATGCACCAGATGGGGTATTTTGTTCTGGATGACCCTGAAGAGTTGTTTGAGGCCGCCGAACGGGACCTGCTGGCAGATGTTCGTCGTGCGCGCCGCCTCGGGCTGTTGCCGAACAAGTTTCCCGAAAAGGTAACCGCCGCCCAGTAGCGGGGGCTGCGTCTTTTCAAGGGTCAAGGTTTTTGTACATATAGGTTGTGGGCTCGAATTTTGGTTCAAATGGGTTCCGGCAGTAATTCGGTATTTCCCCCGCGATCTGAAACCCGAGGCTTTGATAAAGCAGCCGCGAGGGATCGGTGCTGCGCGTATCAAGTACTAGCACCGTGCGCCCCACCTCTCGCGCCCGAAGAACAAGCGCATTCATCAGGGATCGGCCTAACCCCCGCCGTCTGGCGTTGGGGTGGACCAGAAGTTTCGCCACGTCGGCGCGGTGGGGTTGGTTGGGCATTGCCGCCGGGATCAGTTGGACGGTGCCTGCAATGCGGGGACCGTCATTCGAAACGAACAAGTCCAGTTTACCTGACCTAAGACCGGGCTGTACGTATTGTTGCCAGTACGCACGCGCATCATTCAGGGTAAACGGAAGTATGAAACCTATGCTGGCCCCATCGTGAACACAGGCATGCAGGATTTCTGCCAGGTCGTCCAGCGCCGCGTCAAAATCGTTATCGGTCAGGCGCGTGATCATATAAGCACCAGCAGGTAACGTGCGCCACGCGACGCCCCTGTTTCAAACCGGGTCGGTCCTGACAGATGATAGCGCAGGCAATCTCCGGCGTTCAGCGCGTGGGGTGTTCCATCGACCGTCAGGGTAAGCGCTCCGTCCACTAAGATCAGATGATGCTCTTGCCCCGATTTAGTTGGCACTTCGTAGGTAATGACCCTGTCCCGGGGAAGGTGGCATTCCAGAACCTCGGCGTTCAATCCATTTGCGGGTGGTGAAACAGCACGGCGGGTGAAGCCGGTTTCAGGGTCGCGCCACTCGGTCTGGTGTTCGAATGGAACCTTGGGGTCAAAGCTGTCTTCAACCATCATCAGCAGGCGTGAGATCGGCAGATCGTATGCAGCACACAGACGGCCTAGGTTGTCGGCTGTTGGGCTGACATCCCCTTTTTCCATACGGGACAAGGTGGCGCGGCTGATCCTGCTGCGTTCGGCAAGGTAATCCAAAGACCAACCGCGCCCGCGGCGCAGCTCGCTCAGGCGATTGGCAAGGCGGTTTGACAGGGTGTCAGGCATTACACCATCGTGAAAAAATTTCTCATATATGAGAAAGTACACTAACAAATATCACATATCAACGAAAAAGGATGCGAACAATCCGCATCCTTTTCAATAAGTCAGCGCTAAGAAAGATTACTTCCAGCCAACTTCGTTAAAGATCTTCTGCGCTTCGGGGATGTTCTTTGCAACGTCTGAAAGGTTCACGTCGTCGGCCTTGAATTCACCCAGCGCCTTGACCGACTCGGCCAGTTCGACATTTGGAACAGCCGGGAACTCGTCATTGCCCGCCGAGAAGTATTTCTGCGCCTGATCGCTGGCCAGATACTCAAGGAACAGGATCGCGTTTTCCTTGTTGGGTGCGTGCGCGGCGACCCCACCACCGGATAGATTCATATGCGCGCCATAGCTGTCCTGGTTCGGGAAGACCCAGTCGATCATGTCGCGGTCTGAGGACAAGCCTTTGACGTCTGTGCGAATGGAACGCGCGAAATAGTAGGTGTTCGAAACCGCGATTTCACACTCGCCCGAAACGATGCCGCGCAACTGGTCGGTGTCACCGCCCTGCGGGTCACGCGCCATGTTGGCGACAACACCCTCGGCCCAGGACTTGGCGGCCTCAGTGCCTTCGTGTGTGATGATCGACGCCAGCAGGGTCTGGTTGTAGGTGTTGGTCGAAGACCGGATACAAACCATTCCCTTGTATTCCGGTTTGGCCAGATCAGCGTAGGTGGCCGGCGGGTTGGTCACGTTTTCCTTGTCGAAAAAGATGATCCGACCGCGTTGCGAGAAACCAAACCACTGATTGTCGCTGTCCTGCAGGTTGGCTGGAATGCGCTCTTCCAGTTTTGCGCTGTCGATCGATTGCAGGATACCTGCGTTCTTGGCTCGTGCCAGGCGCGACGTGTCCACGGTCAGCATCACGTCGGCAGGTGAGTTTGCGCCTTCCGCTTCCATCCGGGCAATCAGTTCATCCGCTTTGCCTTCGATCCTGTTAATCTTGATGCCAGTTGCGTCTTCAAAGTCGGTATACAGCCGTTCGTCGGTGTCATAGTGGCGCGACGAATAAAGGTTCAGCTCGCCTTCGGCGGCGGCAGATGTTGCGATCAGAGCCGACAGCGCGGCGGCCAGGCAGGTCGTGGATTTCAGCATAGTGTGCCTCAACAATTGAATTTCGGGCCGGTCATTAATCCGACTGATTTTCTCAATTATATGATTCTGGGCGGGATGCAAGTAAATCCGACTGATTTACTCGGTCAAAAGGTCGCGACCGTACTGTCGAATTTCCTGAAAACAACCAAACCTTCGACCAGTGTATCGAGGAACAAAAAAACCGCACCCGAAGGTGCGGTTTCTTTAAGCAGTGATGTGCAGTTCTTAGCCCTGACGCGCTTTGAACTTGCGCTGCGTCTTGTTGATCACGTAGACGCGGCCTTTGCGACGCACAATCCGGCAGTCACGGTGCCGGTTCTTGAGCGAGCGGAGCGAGTTCCTGACCTTCATGGTCTGTCTCCAATCTGCGGCGCCTTCATCAAGGACGTGGCCAGCGCCTGGGTTACTCGGGTGTCCCGGAGAACCGGAACAGTGAAATCATGGTGGGCGGTACAAGGATCGAACTTGTGACCCCTTCGATGTCAACGAAGTGCTCTACCGCTGAGCTAACCGCCCACTTTCCCTTTGCGTGCCTTGCCCCATAACGAAATGGGGCGCGGATCCCCGCGCCGGTAGCGGGTCTATAAAAGGAGTCGCAAATGGGTTCAAGGGGTTTGGAAGAACAATTTTTCCGGTCTATGTTGATTACGAGCACGGAGGGATCATGCAAAGCGCAGCCTATGTATTGGATATGCCCGAAAACCGCACCTCGTGCGTGGTTTTTTCATCGCCTCACAGCGGGCGGGAGTATCCTGAGGCTTTTCTGAACCGGTCCGTATTGAACCGGAGCGTGATTCGATCCTCAGAAGACGCCTTTGTTGATCAGTTGTTCGCGCCCGCCGCGGAAAACGGTGCCCCTTTGATCAAGGCGGCCATGCCACGCGCCTATCTGGATTTGAACCGCAGTCTGGATGAACTTGACCCGGCCTTGATCAGCGGTGCCCGCAGGCTCGGGCATAATCCAAGGGTCGCGTCAGGGCTCGGGGTGATTCCCCGCGTGGTAGCCAACGGTCGGGCAATTTATCGCGGCAAACTCACCATGGACGAAGCGCGGCTGCGCATCGACACTTATTGGCGCCCTTATCATGCGCGGTTGAAATCCCTGCTGGCCGAATCACACGAGATGTTCGGACAGGCAATTCTGGTGGACTGCCACTCGATGCCGCACGAGGCGGTGGCCATGGCAGGCACTGCGCGCGGAAGGCGGCCCGAGATCGTGTTGGGCGACCGGTTTGGCGCGTCCGCATCCTCTGAGGTTGTGGACCTCATTGAAGCGGCTTTTGCGGCAGCGGGTCTCAACGTGGCACGCAATGCGCCTTTTGCCGGGGCATATGTGACACAAACCTATGGTCGTCCCGGTCGCCAGCAGCACGCTGTTCAGATCGAGATCGATCGCGCTTTGTACATGGACGAAGAAAAAATCGCGCCCAATGCCAATTTCATGGCGTTCTCGAAGCTGCTCAGGCAGGTGGTCCGGGAGATTTCCAGCCTGGGTGCGAGCCCAGAGCGTCTGGCGGCGGAATAATATCAGCGCAGCGCACGGCCCTTCATGATTGCTTCGGCCCCGAACCGCTGGCGAATCTCGTCCGTGGCCCGTTCGGCCTTTGATCTGCGGGCAGCATCCGGATCCAGCAGGTCGCCGGAAATATCCGCCTGATCCGCCGGGCAAAGGTCAGACAAACCACAGCCCAACAACCGATACGGCCCCTGATCGACAACCTGATCGAACAGGCCCCGGGCCGTGCGGTAAATCCGGTCGGCAATCTGTGTCGCATCCCGCAAGGACACGCGCCGCGTCAGGATCTTGTGATTGGCTTTCTTCAGTTTCAACGTGACAACCCGACCTGCCAGATCCTTTGCCTTGGCGCGGTCCGACACTTTCAGGGCCATGCGCCACAAATGGCCGTCCAGAATATCAAGGCTCGACGTGTCTTCGAAAAATGTCGTCTCGTTGCTGATGGATTTCATCGGCTCATGCGCAGATACGCGTCGCTTGTCCTGACCCCGGGCCAAGTGCCACAGGCGATATCCCATCGAACCGAACCGTGCGGTAAGTGCCTCCTGATCCCAACGCAGCAAATCACTGAAAGTTCTGATCCCGGCCTGGTCCAGCGCTTCCTGCGCAGCCGGGCCAATGCCCCAGATCAACCTTACGGGTTTGTCACTCAGAAACTCTGCCGTTTCCGCCTTGCCAATCACTGAAAATCCGCGCGGTTTGTCGAGGTCCGATGCGACCTTGGCCAAAAACTTGTTGTGACTTAACCCGATTGAGCCGGTGACACCGATTTCATCCTTCATGCGCTTGACCAGACGCGCCAGCATGACGGCCGGTGGCGCGCCATGCAAACGTTCGGTTCCCGACAGGTCCATGAAGGCTTCGTCCAGCGACAGGGGTTCGACCACGGGTGTCAATTCATCCATCATGGCGCGGATGTCGCGCGACACCTGGGCGTAGACGGACATGCGCGGCTTGATCACGACGGCTTCGGGGCAGAGTTGCAACGCCTTGAACATGGGCATGGCCGACCGGACACCGCGAATACGGGCAACGTAGCAGGCAGTTGAAACAACGCCGCGCTTGCCGCCGCCAATGATAACCGGTTTGTCCGCCAGTTCAGGGTTGTCACGTTTCTCCACCGAGGCATAGAAGGCGTCACAATCCATATGGGCAATCGACAGGTCAAACAGTTCCGAGTGAGTCTTTACCCGCGGACTGCCACAGGCAGTACAGCGTTGTTCGTTTGACAATGTGGTCAGGCAATCTCGGCAAAGACCGGGCATCTGCGTCCTCATGCGTTCCGCAGTTGGCTTGGAAGTTCTTTATATCACCTGTGATCCTGGATCAAAGGCCCTGCTGGCATGGGATGATTTGAAAAGAAGACCCCCCGCACATCGCGGGGGGAAGTAACGAACCTCAGGAAGAAGCGGTTCGTAGGGGAGTATTTCCCCTTCAGAATCCCTGAAAATCATTAGTTTCGATAGGATGAAGGTTGTGCCGAGAAAACTCGGGTTTTGAATGTGTGTTTTCTGGCACAGAGACGATTTGGCGCGGTTTCGTCAAAAAGTGACCTTAGGTCAACTTGTTGCGCGGAAAATCCAACGCAAAACCCACTTGAAATGACCAGGTGGTCTTAGCACACCTTGAGAGAATTTAATTTGGAAAGAACGGCCTCAGCAGCGGCCTTTGGGTCTTTTGCCTGATAAATCGGGCGGCCAACAACGATGTGATCTGCGCCATCCTGAATGGCGCTTGCCGGGGTGGCTACACGTTTCTGATCACCAAGCGCTGCGCCAGCCGGGCGCACACCAGGGGTTACAATCAGACGCCCTTCAGCCTGTGGCAGAGCACGGATCAGGGCGGCTTCCTGCGGGCTGGCGATAACGCCATCAGCTCCGGCTTCAAAGGCTTTGGCCGCGCGTTCGACAACCAAGTCCTGCACATCGCCGGATTTCAGAAGACTTGCGTCCAAATCGTCGCGGTTCAGCGAGGTCAGGATAGTCACGGCGAGGATCTTCAGGTCTTTACCCGCAGCACCTTCTTTGGCAGCGCGCACCACATGAGGGTCACCATGCACGGTCAGAAAATCCAGATCGAATTGCGCCAACCCCCGAACGGCATTTTCTACAGTATTGCCAATGTCGAACAATTTCATGTCCAGGAAGATGCGCTTGCCGTGGTCCTGTTTCAGCTCGTTGGCCAATGCCAACCCGCCACCGGTCAGCATACCCAGCCCGATTTTGTAGAAAGAAACGCTGTCCCCCAAACGTTCAGCCATGGCCAACCCTTGCAGAGCGTTGGGGACATCAAGGGCTACGATCAGGCGGTCATCTGACATGGGGGCGCTCCTTTTTGGCAAACGTCTGCGTCCTAGCGGCTTCGGGCCGCTCTGTCCATCTGCTAAGCCGCGCAGGCAGCTTCAATTCGTGTTATCGTGCTCTGTATTGATAACTTGAATTCAAAATAAGGGGTAAAAAATGAATAAGCTGGTTCTGCTGGGCGCGTTGATTGCACTGGCCGCGTGTAATGACACGCCACCCGAAACACCGGACACAGGGGCTGCACCAGTGCCGACCAATGACGATTTGCGTTTGGTTGGTGGTTACAGGTCTGAGGGTGATTGGTGTCAACTTACTGGTGAAACGGCGTTTACCGGCAATTTCCTGGACCATACCGCAGATCTGGTCTCTTGCCCGACGGGAAGTGCGGCAGCCCAAACTTTGGTGAATGATCTGGGTGCCGTTCAGGTCGCCGAGACTGGTGGTTATACAGTCTATACCATCCAGCGCGAATAGGTCGATTTCTGTGTTTTAGCCTCTTGAACCACCGAAGATATTTCCCAGATTGAATGTGAGGCTTCGACCGATATGTGCTGCCAGGCGGGCATGTCAAAACGGGGCGCTTGGAAAAGGAGAATATCATGGACTTGAACAAGTTCACCGAGCGGGCACGGGGATTCGTGCAGGCTGCGCAGACCATTGCGCTGCGCGAGGGGCACCAGAGGCTGGAGCCCACGCATATACTCAAAGCACTGATGGATGACGATCAGGGGTTGGCCAGCAACCTGATCACACGCGCGGGCGGCGCGCCGAGCCGCGTGGTTGAGGCGCTGGACACTGCGATGGGGAAAATCCCCAAGGTCAGCGGTGACGCGAGCCAGATTTACATGGATGGCCAGACTGCCAAAGTCCTGGACGACGCCGCAAAGATAGCCTCAAAGGCAGGCGACAGTTTCGTGCCGGTTGAACGTGTTCTGATGGCGCTGTGCATGGTGAAGTCCAAGGCCAAGGATGCATTGGACGCCGGAGCCGTATCAGCGCAAAAACTGAACGAAGCGATTAACGACATCCGCAAGGGTCGCACCGCTGACAGCGCGTCGGCGGAAGAAGGCTATGACGCGCTCAAGAAGTACGCGCGTGACCTGACCGAGGCTGCAGCCGAAGGCAAAATTGATCCGATCATCGGTCGGGATGAGGAAATCCGCCGTTCGATGCAGGTTCTGTCGCGTCGCACCAAAAACAACCCGGTTCTGATTGGTGAGCCCGGCGTCGGTAAGACCGCGATTGCCGAGGGCATGGCCCTGCGTATCATCAACGGCGATGTGCCGGAATCGCTGAAGGACAAGAAGCTGCTTGCGCTCGATATGGGTGCGCTGATCGCCGGTGCGAAATATCGCGGTGAATTCGAAGAACGCCTCAAGGCCGTTCTGACCGAGGTGACTGAAGCTGCGGGTGAAATCATCCTGTTCATCGACGAAATGCATACGCTGGTCGGTGCCGGGAAATCTGATGGTGCAATGGATGCGGCCAACCTGATCAAGCCTGCGCTTGCCCGCGGCGAGCTGCATTGTATCGGTGCGACCACGCTGGACGAGTACCGCAAATACGTGGAAAAAGACGCAGCCCTTGCGCGCCGGTTCCAGCCTGTAATGGTGCAGGAGCCGACGGTCGAAGATACGATCAGCATCCTGCGCGGCATCAAGGAAAAGTACGAACTGCACCACGGTGTGCGCATCTCGGATTCAGCGCTTGTTTCAGCGGCGACCCTGTCGCACCGCTATATAACTGACCGCTTTCTGCCCGACAAAGCGATCGACCTTGTCGACGAGGCCGCATCGCGTTTGCGGATGGAGGTCGACAGCAAGCCCGAAGAACTCGATCAACTCGACCGGAACATCCTCCAGATGCAGATCGAGGAAGAGGCACTGAAGCTTGAAGATGACGCGGCCTCGAAAGATCGTCTGGAAACCTTGCAAAAGGACCTGGCCGATTTGCAGGAACGATCCGCCGAGATGACAGCGCAATGGCAGGCCGAACGCGACAAGCTGGCGGGTGCCCGTGACCTGAAGGAACAGCTCGACAAGGCGCGCGCTGATCTTGAGATCGCCAAGCGTGAAGGCAACCTGGCCAAAGCGGGGGAACTGTCCTATGGCGTCATCCCCGAGCTTGAGAAAAAGCTGACCGAGGCCGAGAACGCCGAAAGCAATGGTATGATGGCCGAGGAAACGGTGCGCCCTGAACAGATTGCTTCTGTCGTGGAACGCTGGACCGGTATCCCGACCTCGAAAATGCTGGAAGGTGAGCGCGAGAAGCTGTTGCGGATGGAAGACGCTCTGCATTCCCGCGTGATTGGTCAGGATGCAGCGGTGACTGCTGTCGCCAACGCCGTGCGCCGTGCGCGAGCGGGTCTGAATGACGAAGGCCGCCCACTGGGATCGTTCCTGTTCCTCGGACCGACCGGCGTGGGTAAGACCGAGCTGACCAAGGCCGTGGCGAACTTCCTGTTCGACGACGACAACGCGATGGTGCGCATCGACATGTCCGAGTTCATGGAGAAACACGCGGTTGCCCGTCTGATCGGTGCCCCTCCGGGCTATGTCGGTTATGACGAAGGCGGTGTGCTGACCGAAGCCGTGCGGCGCAGGCCCTATCAGGTCGTGCTGTTTGACGAGGTCGAAAAGGCGCACCCGGATGTGTTCAACGTGCTGTTGCAGGTTCTGGATGACGGTGTGCTGACCGATGGTCAGGGCCGCACCGTGGACTTCAAGCAGACGCTGATCATTCTGACGTCGAACCTCGGCTCTCAGGCGCTCAGCCAGTTGCCCGATGGCGCGGACAGCGCGCAGGCCCGCCGTGACGTGATGGATGCAGTGCGGGCACATTTCCGGCCCGAGTTCCTGAACCGTCTGGACGAAACGATCATCTTTGACCGGCTCAAGCGGGCCGATATGGATGGCATCGTCGATATCCAGATGGCGCGTCTGCAAAAACGCTTGGCGGCCCGCAAGATCGAGCTGGTCCTGGACGATGGCGCCAAGGAATGGCTGGCCAACGAAGGCTATGACCCTGTCTTCGGAGCCCGCCCGCTGAAACGCGTGATTCAGCGCGCCCTGCAGAACCCGCTGGCCGAAGCGCTGCTGGCCGGTGATATCAAGGATGGTGAGGTCGTTCCGGTCACCGCCGGGGCAGATGGCTTGATCATCGGTGACCGGTTGGGGACGTCGGAACGGCCCCGCCCGGATGACGCAGTGGTGCATTGACTTAGGCACAAACGGAAGACCCGCCGTATTGGCGGGTCTTTATTTGTCTGAATCTACGTTCTCCGACGCGCCAAAATTCCCCGGCTTGTCCGGGATGGTGGGCCTGCGGGAAATGAGTGCTCACATTCGCATTCGAAGCCAGCTTTGTGCAATAGTCCCAGAATTTCTTCTCTGCCGAATGTGCGATGGCGCCATTGCAGCCAGATGATCGCATTGCACCAATGCGGCTTTGACACCACCAGATACAAACGACCACTAGGGCGCATCAAATCGTGAATCTGCTCAAGTGCGCACAAAGGATCGAGGCAATGTTCGATGACATGCGCAGCCAGTGCCACATCAGCGGGTTCCAGAACGACAGACCCTAACAAGCCCTGCACAAGTCTTGGCTCGACACCCCGCGCCTGTAACGCGCTTTGACCCTGTTTCAACATGGCTTGACTGGGTTCGAGAAGGGTTACTTCGACGGGTGACCCATGAACAGCGACCCAGGCTTCTGCAAACGAGGCGGTTCCGGCACCGATATCAACAACCCGATTGTTATGCTCTGGCGCGAGCTGACTTGCTGACAGAAAACCAAGATACGCATCGTAATAACCAAGAGCACGCATCTTATCCCGCCATTTTGGTGCAGCGGTATCATAGCGCCGTGTGGTATCAGATTTGGTCTTGCCCATTGGCTGGCTTTCTCTCAGTGCCTACCACTCATGGAATGCGCAGAAGGAAACTGGCCCACTGAAGAAAGCGGGCCAGTTTCGCCGTACGTCAGTTAGGTCAGATCAGCGCAAGTATCCGCGCCGGACCTCCGGTACCGCCAGCGTGTTTCGGTGCGCCAATAACAAGTGTCGCGCCCGTCGCGGGTACCCGGTCCAGATTGGCCAGGCATTCGATCCCGAACCGGCCAGAAGGCAACCAGGCATAATGGGTGGCGAAATCCGCAGACATGCCGTGATCCAGTGACAAGGTGTCAACGGCAATTGACCGCGCCCCGGTTTCCTCCATCAGCATCTGCGCAGCTTCAACGTGAAAGCCTGGGTAATGCTGCGCTTCGCCGTCGAAATTGCGGAACTTATCCGTAGCGGTTTTGCCTGCCCATCCCGAGTGCATGGCGACGCAGGCCCCGTCGGGGATGTCACCGTTGGTGGCTATCCAGGCTTTCAGGTCATCAGGGGTTAAACGCGTATCGGCGTCTTCTGCTGCGCGGGCTGCGATATCGACCACGCAAAGTGGTGCAACCAGATCTGAGACCGGGATTTCATCGACTGAAGCTCCATCCGCAGAAAAGTGCAGTGGGGCATCTATATGCGTGCCCGTATGCTCATTAATCGACAAATTGAACAGATTGAATCCGTGTTCCGCGAAATTGAATGCCTGTTCAGCCGAGATGCCCGGCTCTCCGCCCCAGGTCGGGAACTCCGGGCTGAGCGTGTGGGTCATGTCTTGGACACCGCCATGCCCCGCGGCCAGTGCGGCCGGTGCCATTGCTCCGGTTGCGGCAGCCGCAACACCCGATGCCGCAGCAGCTTTGAAGAACCCGCGCCGGGACAGCATCCTGTCTTTTACGGCGTTCATTACACAGATATCACACATTTTTGTCCTCCCATTGCGGCCACGCGGCTGCAAAAACAGGCCCGCCACACTGTTGATCGCGTATGGTGCCTGTCGGACAGAGTGCAGTTTTGGACCCGCAGTTGTAAAGACTGCAGGCAGGCTACCCGGCTGTAATTCTCCTTTCAGAGCCAGCTCTGAGTAAAACGTATATGCCCGGCGTAATGTTCGAGCACCGCGAGTTGGCTCAGGTCGTGACGACCGTCAAACAACGGGCAAAGCGCGGCACAGTCCGCCTGTCTGGGCCTGTCGCCAACCGGAACGTTACAATCACGTCGCTCAAACGTGACGCCTGTTTCCATGGGTCTGTGCTATCAGCACCCTAAATCTGTAATGACAAACGAATATGACGGAGACCCAGATGGCGCATCGCTGGACCAATACATTGACACATGCCTACGTCACCCCACGGGCGGCGTTCCTGAACCGGCGGCAGGTCATGGCCGGGATGGCGGGTGTTGGTTTGGCGGCAATGGGTCGACCAGCTGCGGCGCAGGATGCGCTGGAGCCGAACACGTGGGAAGAGATCACGAGTTACAACAACTACTATGAGTTCGGGACCGGAAAAGATGATCCGGCGAAATATGCACATACGCTGGTGACCGAACCCTGGAGCGTCAAGATTGACGGTCTGGTCGATCGTCCCGGTGAGTATGATTTCAAGGACATCCTGTCCGAGATGACGATCGAAGAACGCATCTATCGCTTCCGTTGCGTTGAAGCCTGGTCGATGGTCATTCCATGGAACGGGTTCGAATTGGCCGATCTTCTGAACATGGCAGGGATTAAAGAGGGCGCGAAATACGTGGCGTTCGAAACGGCCCACCGCCCGGATGAGATGCCGGGAACACGCTATCCAATTCTGGAATGGCCCTATCGCGAGGGTTTGCGCCTGGATGAGGCGATGCATCCGCTTACGATCATGGCCACTGGTATCTATAACAAGCCGATCCCAAATCAGAACGGCGCGCCTTTGCGTCTGGTCGTGCCGTGGAAATACGGGTTTAAATCGATCAAGTCGATTGTCCGTATCACGCTTGCTGAAGAAGAGCCGCCCACCAGTTGGAATATGGCCAATTCGCGAGAATACGGGTTTTATAGCAATGTAAACCCGAACGTGGATCATCCGCGCTGGTCACAAGCCTCAGAACGTGAAATCGGCGGCGGCTTGTTTGCCTCGCGTAAACCGACGCTGATGTTCAACGGTTATGAAGAAGAGGTCGCCAGCCTTTATGAAGGTATGGATCTGGCCAGGAATTACTAGAATCATGCAAGCTATCAATCAGACACTCCGGCGTATTCCGGTATGGGCTGTTTATTTGACGGGGGTGCTGCCTGCGCCCTGGCTGTTCTATCTTGGCCTGACTGGCGGTTTGGGGATCGAACCGATTGAGGCGCTGGAGCACCGCTATGGCGAACTGGCGTTACAATTGCTGATTGCCGGTCTGGCCATCACATCCTTGCGCCGATTTGTGGGCTTGAACCTGATGAAGTTCCGTCGGGCCATTGGCGTGCTGACTTTTGTATATGTCAGCCTGCATCTCCTTGTCTGGCTGGTTCTGGACGTACAGCTTCCCAGCCAGATTTGGGCGGATATTCTCAAGCGTCCTTATATTACAGTTGGAATGGGGGCGTTTCTTTTGCTGTTGCCTCTGACGGTAACATCCAACAACTGGTCGGTGCGCCAACTGGGGCCGCGTTGGCGCAGGCTGCATTGGCTGGTGTACCCGGCCGCTTTGCTGGGCGGCCTGCATTATGTGATGCTGGCAAAAGGGTTTCAGATCGAGCCGCTGATCTATTTGGCAGCTATCGTCATCCTTCTTACCCTCCGGTTGCCGATTCCAAGCCTGTCACTCCAGTCCAACACAGCAGATTCTGCCTGACTCGGAAGCGAGTCTGTGAGTTACATTATGAACAAGGTGATAAAGTGCGGAACCCCGTCTGTGTTTCCGACGATTTTGGCGCGCCTCCGCTTGATATGAATCAGCTAACAATTTGAAAATAAATAATTAATTTTGAAATCTGCATTTTCTATAGTTTTTGTGCATTTTCCGCTTGCGGGTAGGGAGTCTAATCCGTAAATACCCCTTCACCGGCGCAGCTGAGGTTGGCCTGACGGACTGGAAAGACGGTTGAGACGCACCGGAGAGACGGTGGGCATCTGAGGTTGGGGTTTAGGCGGTTGCGCTAAGGGATTGGCGTTACGGTCTGGTTTTTGGCTCTGGGTGTTTTGTTCTTTGACATTGATGGATAACTGAAGAGATATGTGGGCGGTTTGGTTCGTTTCGACGGATTGAATGTCTGTATATCGCGCTCTTAGGGTTTATGCCCGATGATAGAGTGTCAGCTTCACTGTTTGTACGGCTTTCGGTTTCTTAGGAGACCTGAAGCACAGACAAACAGATGACTTTTGGTTGCACCCTGCCTAGCCGGGTAGGGGTATTGCCTAATCGCGCTCAAGTAGCCGAATAGGCGGTAGCGCAATCAAAGATGTGCAGAGGTTCGAACGTCAAGGATATGATGGCAACATCATTTCAACTTGAGAGTTTGATCCTGGCTCAGAACGAACGCTGGCGGCAGGCCTAACACATGCAAGTCGAGCGCGCCTTTCGGGGTGAGCGGCGGACGGGTTAGTAACGCGTGGGAATATGCCCTTTGGTACGGAATAGCCTCTGGAAACGGAGAGTAATACCGTATGAGCCCTTCGGGGGAAAGATTTATCGCCAAAGGATTAGCCCGCGTTAGATTAGGTAGTTGGTGGGGTAATGGCCTACCAAGCCTACGATCTATAGCTGGTTTTAGAGGATGATCAGCAACACTGGGACTGAGACACGGCCCAGACTCCTACGGGAGGCAGCAGTGGGGAATCTTGGACAATGGGGGCAACCCTGATCCAGCCATGCCGCGTGAGTGATGAAGGCCTTAGGGTCGTAAAGCTCTTTCGCCTGTGAAGATAATGACGGTAGCAGGTAAAGAAACCCCGGCTAACTCCGTGCCAGCAGCCGCGGTAATACGGAGGGGGTTAGCGTTGTTCGGAATTACTGGGCGTAAAGCGCACGTAGGCGGATCGGAAAGTTGGGGGTGAAATCCCGGGGCTCAACCCCGGAACGGCCTCCAAAACTATCGGTCTAGAGTTCGAGAGAGGTGAGTGGAATTCCGAGTGTAGAGGTGAAATTCGTAGATATTCGGAGGAACACCAGTGGCGAAGGCGGCTCACTGGCTCGATACTGACGCTGAGGTGCGAAAGTGTGGGGAGCAAACAGGATTAGATACCCTGGTAGTCCACACCGTAAACGATGAATGCCAGTCGTCGGATAGTATACTATTCGGTGACACACCTAACGGATTAAGCATTCCGCCTGGGGAGTACGGTCGCAAGATTAAAACTCAAAGGAATTGACGGGGGCCCGCACAAGCGGTGGAGCATGTGGTTTAATTCGAAGCAACGCGCAGAACCTTACCAACCCTTGACATCCCAGGACCGGCCCAGAGATGGGTCTTTCACTTCGGTGACCTGGTGACAGGTGCTGCATGGCTGTCGTCAGCTCGTGTCGTGAGATGTTCGGTTAAGTCCGGCAACGAGCGCAACCCACATCCCTAGTTGCCAGCAGTTCGGCTGGGCACTCTATGGAAACTGCCCGTGATA
>NZ_JBXWQZ010000050.1:0-35267 GCF_059612645.1 Ruegeria sp. YKSF131
ACTGGCATGAATATCGACGGGTTCTACAGGATATCCGCCAGCGAAGTGAATACAGTTGAAGTACTGCGTCAGTTTCAGAAGATTCTGGCACATCTCGCGATTGCCCGGCACTTTCTTTCCGATTTCCATGTCCCAGTAATTGGGCGGCGACGAAACGTTGCCAAACAGAATGTTCTTTCCACCTATCTCGATCCTGTGGTCAACATTTCGGGGGGTAATGGAAAACTGGCTGGGCGCCTTGGCGATCATCTCCATGACAAAATCGCGCCCCATGCGGACGTTGTCACCATTGATCGTGCACCCCGCTTCGCGCAGGATGCCGATTGCCTCTTCGTTGTAGAATTCGATCCCGATCTCTTCCAGAATACGCATGGCCCCTTCATGGATCGCTTCGATCCCGGCCTGATCCAGCGGTTCAGTCGGGCGATCTATATTGATGGGTGGGTCCCACGGCATCTGGTCAATCACCGCGCTACCCCTGCGCGCTGCCGCACCTGCGCGTCCTCCGCCGCGGCGTTTGCGTGTGTTGGTTTCGGCCATGGTTGCCTCCGTTCTGGCTTGGTACAAGCAAGACCCGAAGACGCGTTTCTGGCCGCTCCATCTGCGACAGAGCTTGTCGGTTTTCTATAATTGTTCGTCGATTTTCTGGATCAACACATCATTTTTCGGCCAGCCACGCTGGAATGTGACCGATATCCGGAAGGACCACATCCGCCATCGGTGCCAGCGCATCTGCTTCAGCCAATCCGGTCAAAACGCCAATGGTGATCATCCCGGCTGCGCGCCCCGCTTGCAGGTCATGAACACTGTCCCCCACCATTGCAATGCGCGACGGCTCGACCCCGACCTGTGCGGCAAAGGCCAGCAACTGACCTGGCCCGGGTTTGAACCCATGACCACTGTCATACCCGGCGACAAAATCGAAGTGTTCGCGTATTCCCGCAGATTCCAGATGCTGCAAAGCCGGATGCTCGCTGTCATTTGTCGCAAGGCCCAGTTTGATCCCGGATTGCTGCAACCCTTTCAGGAATGGACCCAACGGCACGGCAGGGGATTGAGGAGCCGCTGCGGCCTCGGCATTCATCATGTCTACAACTTCCTGCAATGTCACATCGTCAACATGCGCAATAAGCACCTCGGCGATTTCTTCGACTGTTGCGGCTATCACAATGCTATCCGTGGAATACCGCTCTTGCTCGAAGTCAAATCCGATGATGCTGCCGAGTTCCACAGCCCGGTCTACATCCCCCTTTGTCAGACGCATCAGCAACGACCGCCCGAAGGTTCCCCAGGTTTTGGCAAAATCGAACAAAGTGCCATCCTTGTCGAAGACGATTGCTTCTATTGGCATCGCGTGCTCCTGCGGAAAAGGTGTTCAGGTCCAGTGTACATCGCCACCGCCTGACAGAACCGCCCGCGCTTGGGCAGGGTGATCATAGGCGATCGAGTTGGCGTCACAAAACGCCATGACCCACGAATCGTCAAGCACTAGAAAATCGAGAACCGAAGCCAGAAAGTCCCGGTCACCGGCCCGATTGCGAACATCCCCGATCGAAGCACCTGTCGAGCCAAGAAAGACAGGCAAAAGCTCGTCATTGCTGACCAGCCACCCCAAGGCCGTCAGAGCAAGAGTCTCGGCTGAATCGGGCGAAATGGACATAAACAGTGCTCGGATCAGGTGATGGAAAGAGTTTGTTAACCAGACTCATAAACAATTTGTTCACGCATGCAATCAACGGTGAACGACTATGTCTGTGCAAGGCACCATCCTTGTCCTCGACGGGGTATCAACCAACCGCATAATGCTGAAGGTTCAACTGACCGCTGCCTGGTATCACGTGGTACAGGGTGGAAAACTTGAAGGGCTACAAGCCCTTGCGCGTCGCGTTCAGCCGGACCTTGTACTGACGGCACAGACATTGCCCGACGGAACAGCCGCAGATGTCAAGAAAGCCCTTACCGAAGTATCTGGCCTGGATGACGTGCCCGTTGTCGTACTTGCAGCACAGAATGACAAAAACGCGCGCCTGCGTGCCCTGAAAGACGGGCTGGACGATGTGTTGACGCATCCTTTCAAAGATACGTTGCTGCTGGCACGCATTCGCAGCCTTTTGCGTGCGCGCGCAGTTACTCAAGATTTGCAGGTCAGCAACGGATCACAACCTATTGGATTTGGGGAACCCGCCCCTGTCATGATCACCCCCCCGAACGCGGCCCGGGTTGATATCTTGACCAATACTGTCCGAACCGGTGCCCTTTGGCACAAGGCCTTGCAAGGCCAGCACCATTTCGATCTGTCCTGGCACCTTCAATCGAACTTGCAGGGCGTTTTGTCCGGACCGATACCGGACGCGATTGTGGTCGAACTGAGCTCGCACCCGTCCGCGCTGAATATCCTTGCAGATCTCAGGTCACGGGCAGCAACCCGGAACACTGTCCTGATTGGCGTCTTGCAAGACTACGATGCCGTGCAGGCCTCAGAAGCGCTGGACAGAGGAGCAGACGCCGTGTGCCTGGGGGGGTTCTGCGCGCAAGAGATCCTGTTGCGGCTGAACAATCAGATTGCGCGCAAGGCGCGGCTTGATCATTTGCGCGTATCATTGAGAAAAGGGATCGCCGAGTCCTGGATTGATCCGCTGACCGGGTTGCACAATCGTCGTTACGCCATGCGGGCATTGGATCAGATCGTGCGCCAGTCTGCCCGTACCGGGTGTGGCTTTGCCGTCATGCTGGCGGATCTGGACCATTTCAAGGCCATCAATGACTGCCATGGCCACGGCGCCGGTGATTGTGTTCTGACGCTGGCCGCAAAACGCATGCAAAGCGCACTAGGATCCAAAGGTTTTGTCGCCCGTATCGGCGGTGAAGAGTTCATGTTCGCGGTGCCCGATGTGTCACAAAAGCAAGCCAGAAAACTGGCTGAGACCATCTGCGACAGCATTTGTCGCGCCCCGTTCCTGCTATCGGACCAAGGTTTACAGGTTAACGTCACGATCAGCATTGGGCTGGAGATGCCGCAATCGGGTCAGCCGGGAAAAGAACGCACGCCCGTTCCTGTAGAAGATATCCTGAAAGCCGCCGATAAAGCCCTTTACGCAGCAAAAAAAGCGGGGCGCAATCAGGTGAGTATCAGGCAAAGCGCCGCCTGAACCCGTCAATCCTTTTTCTTGTGTCCATGCGGCCCGCGTTCGACGATCTTTTGCAACCTGTCCGCATAAGACTGCCGCTCTGCGTCGCTCATGGCGGTGACGCGAGCCAGCCATCGTGTCTGCAAGGCTAGTTGCAGTTCTGCCGTTGCCTGCGACTGTTTCTGCAACAACACTTCAACGGCGACTGGTTCGAAGGGCACTGTGCGCAGTGCCAGGCTCAAGGCTTCAAAGTCCTGTCTGCGCCCCCTTAGGTCTTTTTCGCGTAGCGCAGACAGTTCCCCTCGCATCGCTTTTCGATCATCTTTCGGCAAAGAGCGATATAGCGCCGGGCCGAATCCCGGCGGTGCCTCGGTGTGATCTCCATCCTTCAGGCGCAGCACAGTTCCGACTGCAACACCGACAACCAACAGGTTCAGAGCCAATGACAAGACCAGCAATACTGTCATCCACCGGCGTTTCGGTTTAGGGGCAGCGTTCATTCTGTGCTCTCCAGAAAACTCGTGTCATATCCAAGGTCAGCCACAAAAAGAGCCGTCTCTTGCGAGGTCAGCAGATTAGCAGGGTCGGGCAGGAACCCCGGCGCGGAAAAGCCGATCCAGAGCCCCGCCGCACTGGCGGCGATCAAGCCGCCCACCCCCTGCCAGCCACCAACGTTGTCCATCATTCGATGCCAGATCGAAGATTGAGGTCGAGGTTCAGGCCCTAGGCGACTAAGACGGAGTTTTTCAGCATCTGTCTGGATGCGCACGGCCAGATCGTCGGGCAGCGCCGGTCGGCTCTGCCGAGCCTGCGCAAACAAATGATCCAGTTCCAGGTTTTCATCCGTCATCGTCATACCCCAGTTCTTCACGTCGCCCGGCCAGTATCGCGGTCAGACTTCGTTTGCCCCGCGCGGTCAAGCTTTCAACCGCTTCCACTGAAATTCCCATGATCCCGGCAATTTCAGTGTTGGGCAACTCTTCGATGTGGCGCAGAACCACAGCCTGCTTCTGCCTTTCTGGCAGCTCCGCCAGGGCAAGCTGCAACGCGTCCACGCGGGCTTCATCCTGCAGTCGGTCGGCCACGCTGGCTTTGCCATCTTCCGGCTCAGGAATATCCGACAACCTGCCGGGGGCCTTCCTGCGCCGGATGTCCACACACAGGTTCAGCGTTACGCGATACAGCCATGTCGAAACTTTGGCCTGACCCGGCACCCAATCCGGCGCCATCTGCCACAACCGCATCATCGCCTCCTGCGTTACGTCTTCTGCCTCGGCCCGATTGCCCAACATACGCAACGCAACGGAATAACAAAGCGGCCCAAGGCGATCGGTTAAAACCCGCGCAGCCTGTGCGTCACCATCAGCGAATTGGCTCAGCAACACATCGTCGCTGAGAGAGCTCGCGGTGCAATCCGCACCGCGAACATCGTGTAGGTGGGAGGTCAGGTCCTCCACCCTGCTTCAGTTGTCGATTGCACCTGACTTATGGTTCTTTTTCTTATGGTGCCGTCCCATCCGGTCTTTGGCATCGGCAAATTCCTGTTCCGATATTCCACCACTGTTATCTGCATCCATCCGGTCAAACATCTTGTCACCCCGGCGCGGTTTCGGCAACTCGTCCTGGCTTAGGAACCCGTCATTGTTCGCATCGTTGTTTTCGAACATTTTGGCGACCCGGTCGTTTGCTTTTTTCTGAGCAGCAGCCTGCATCTCCTCTAGGCTGAGCTGGCCGTCCCCATCGGTATCCGCGGCTGAGAAACGCTCGGTGTAATGTGCTTCCATCTCCTGCTGCGTCACTTGACCATCGCCATTGGCATCCAATTCCTGAAAGGACACTGGCTCACGACCACCCGGACCAGCCGCCAGAACGGACGTGCCGGTGATTGCAACACCCGACAGGACAATCGCCGTGATGAACTTTGCATTTTTCATTTCGGTTTTCCCTTGTTGACGCGGCCTGAGTGCCGCTGCTCATAACCATTCAAACGCGCGAGGCAGGGAATTCCGTCGCGGTGCCAGCAACTTTTTTTGAACCAGCGCGGTATTTCACGACGTGGTTCACCTGAGGTGCGTTGCAAAGCGACGCACCCCCCTTTAAAAACCACCCGTTCAGGCGCATTATCCGCCAAAGATTACTGCGCGAGTTATATTATGACGGATCAGACGATCGACACCACAACCCAGAACGAGCGAGAAACCTGGCCTGCATTGGTCAAAGGGTTTCGGTGCAAGTGCCCAAATTGCGGTGAAGGCAAGCTGTTGCACAGCTACCTGAAGGTGAATGACACCTGCTCGAACTGTGGGCAGGAACTGTTTCACCATCGCGCCGATGATGGCCCAGCTTATCTGACGATCCTGCTGGTCGGGCACCTGTTGGCCCCGGCCCTGCACGTCTCGTATGTGAACTGGCGCCCGGACCCATGGGTGATGGCCATCGGGTTTTCCATTGCTTGCGTTGCACTGTCGCTGTTTTTGCTCCCCCGTCTGAAAGGCGCTGTGGTCGCTTATCAGTGGGCGCGTCGTATGCACGGTTTTGGCAACGATTCATGAGCCGGAAGAAGCGATTGTTTTCCGCATGACGACCGACAAGACCGCCATCCGCGATGCCGCAACCGTCATCGTGCTGCGAAACAGGTGGACCAATCCGTCGATCCTGATGGGGCAACGTGGGTCCAAGGCCGTGTTCATGCCCAACAAATTCGTGTTCCCCGGTGGAGCTGTCGATCCGGCGGATGCAGATGTACCGCTTGCGACCGCACTGCCTGACCTGTGTTTTGAGCGGTTGGCGGAACAGGCGGAATCCGGAAAACAACACGCCCTTGCCGCCGCAGCAATTCGCGAGCTTTGGGAGGAGACAGGACTTGTCCTTGGCCAGACAGGACACTGGCCGGGCAGCGTTCCTGACGACTGGCAGAGCTTTTCCGCCATGGGTTACGTGCCGTCGGCAGCTGCGCTGCAATTTGTTTTTCGCGCAGTCACACCGCCCGGCCGCCCCCGCCGCTTCGATGCGCGGTTTTTTCTGGTCGATGCCGATGCGCTGCAGGGCGATCTGGATGATTTCAGCCATGCCTCGGACGAGCTGTCGCATCTGCAATGGGTGGAACTGGATCGGGCGCGTGAACTGGATCTGCCGTTTATCACCGAGGTTGTTCTGGCCGAGGTCGCAGCCCGGGTGACCTCACCCGAGCCGCCAGTATCGGTTCCGTTCTATCAGAACAACGAAGAAGCCAATCTGTTCCTGCGGCTCAGAGGCTATCCGATGCCCGAGCACGACTGACCAATCAGTTTCACCGCATCCGGCTGACAACCACCGTCACTTCGGGTTTTTTGCCGATTTCCGCTTTTGCCGTCTGACGCACGATCCGGCGCATTTCGTCTTCCAGCTTGTCGTCATCTCGTAGGGTCTTGGCCGCCGCCCGCATTAGGAACTGGTTCAGGTCTTCTTCCAACACTTCGACCAATCCGGCGCGGGACGTTCCGACCTCGGGCAGGCCCATCGTGTCGCACCACGGTTCGCCCAGCGGCTCGTCTTCTTCATCCAGAACAACCGTCACAGTAACATGGCCGTTCAGAGCCATGCGAATACGGTCCCGTACCACGCCGTCCAACGCACCGATTTTCACCGTACCGTCCAGATAGGTACGCCCGGATTCGACATAGTCGACCACCACGGGTGCATTGCCGCTGAGGTCCAGCATGGTGCCGTTTACGGCCAGCACACCCGTTCTGCCGCCCTGCTCAGCCAGTTTGACATGCTCGCGCAGGTGCCGGTGCTCTCCATGCATTGGGATCACAATTTGCGGATCGATCAGCGCGTGCACCTTCTCAAGATCAGGTCGGTTCGCATGGCCAGAGACGTGATAGAGGCCCGAGCTGTCATCCACCACATCCACGCCCTTTTCACTGAGCTGGTTCATGATGAAAATCACGCCACGTTCGTTTCCGGGAATGGTTTTCGACGAAAACAAGAACAGGTCGCCTTCGGACAGTTCCAGACCACGGTACTTGCCACGGGCCAGTTGCGCGCTTGCCGCACGGCGTTCGCCCTGGCTGCCAGTCACGATCAGCATCAGGTTCTGGCGCGGCAGATCCAACGCTTCTTCCGCGCTGATCACCTTGGGGAAGTCCGACAGGATACCGGTTTCGGTCGCAGCTTCGATCATCCGCCGCATTGCGCGCCCTAGCAACACAACCGAACGCCCCGCTCGCGCGCCCGCCTCGGCTAGTGTTTTGACCCGTGCCACGTTCGACGCGAAGGTGGTTGCCACAACCATACCCTCGGCGTTTTCGACTAGCTTTGTAATCTCTGGCCCGACCTCGGATTCCGAACGGCCCGGATGCGCCGAGAAAACATTCGTGCTGTCGCAAACCAACGCTTTGACGCCCGGCTTGGCAATCTCGGCCCACAGGTCGGGATCAAAGGCTTCGCCCACGACTGGGTTTGCATCTAGCTTGAAATCACCCGAGTGCACCACGCGCCCTGCGGGCGTGTCGATGACCAAAGCAGCACTTTCCGGGATCGAATGTGAAACCGGAAGGAAGCCCACCGTAAACGGTCCGACTGAGATCGTTTCGGGCCAAGAGGACACGGTTGTCACCGCATCGGTCGGGTGCGCGTATTCTTCCATCTTGCGACGCGCGATATTGGCCGTGAAAGCCCGGGCATAAATCGGAGCTCCCAGTGCCTCATAGCAATGAGCCACGGCGCCGACATGGTCTTCATGCGCATGGGTGATGAAAACGCCATCCAGCCGGTCGGCCCGTTCTTTCAACCAAGAAATATCCGCATAGATCAGGTCGACGCCCGGTGTTGTGTCCATATCGGGAAAGGTGACACCCAGATCCACCAGGATCAGGCGTTCCTGCCCGGGCTGGCCATATCCGTACACGTAGGCATTCATACCAATTTCGCCCGCGCCACCCAGCGGCAGGTAGATCAATCTTTCACTGCTCATATCGAGCCATTATCCTTGTTATAGCGATGAATCACGGTCAAGCCGTGCATCGTCAAATCATCTTCGATTACGTCGAACCCCACGTCGGCCTGATCGAACAAGGGGGCCAACCCTCCGGTTCCCACGACTTTCATCGGCATTCCATATTCGGCCTTGATCCGCGCGATCAGCCCCTCGATCAGGCCGGAATACCCCCAATACACGCCTGACTGGATACAACCAACCGTATTCGTACCGATCACCTTCTCGGGACGCGTGATGTCGATATGCGGCAGTGCGGCTGCGCCCTGATGCAAAGCCTCAAGGCTGAGATTCACACCCGGAGCGATGACGCCCCCAACATAGGCACCGTCCGCGGCGACAACGTCGAAATTTGTTGCGGTACCAAAGTCCACCACAACGACATTGCCGCCATGACGGTCAAATGCACCAACTGCATTGGCCAGTCGATCCGGGCCCGGCACAGTCCCCTGATCCACGCGCGGCGGCACGGGCAACAGGCAATCCGGCCTACCTACCACCAGCGGCCTGCACCCAAAAAAGCGATCGGCAAAGATGCGCAGGTTGAACACCACGCGCGGCACGGTCGACGCAATGATGACATCCGAGATATTCGCCTCGATCCCGTAATGTTTCACCAGCGTCGAATACCAAGTGAAATAGGCGTCCGCCGTGCGTGCATGATGGGTCGAGGTGCGCAGGGTGCACAGAAATTCCTGACCGTTCCAGATCGAGAAGACTGTATTGGTATTGCCGCAATCAATGGCCAGAAGCATTTGCGCCCCTTTCAGAAATAGACATCCGCCGCAGGAATGCTCACGCGGCCTTTGGCGGTGTTTAAGACAAGGTTACCGCCTGCGTCTACCGTTTCGAAGGTCCCAACCGTCTCAGACGTGCCGGTACGGGCCGTAATAACCTCGCCCAGCCGGGCAGCACGGGACAGCCACGCGGTGCGAATGGGTTCGAACCCGTAGGTAACAAACTGAGTTTCATATTTGGCATAGGCTGAAGCAAGCTCGGTCAGAAAATCCTCGGGCGTGACGTTTGCACCGGTTTCCGACAAAAGAGAGACAGGTCGGACCGCGCCCGGTTCCACCGCGTCGGCGTCTGGGGCGTTGGCCAGATTCACACCAATACCGATGGACAGATACGCCACACCACGCCCCTGCCCGGCGCTTTCCAGCAAAATACCAGCAAGCTTGCCACCGTTCAGTAGTACGTCATTGGGCCATTTCAACGACAGCCCCGCCGCACGCCCCGTCACAGAGACACAAGCGTCAAACAGAGCCAGTGCCGCAACAAAACTGCGCAGAGCCGCCTGTTCTGGAGCACCTTCAGGGCGCATCAAAAGGGTCGCGGCAAGGTTGCCCATAGGGTTGGCCCATGACCGTCCGCGTCGCCCACGCGCAGCCGTCTGATGATGCGCCATGATCCACACAGGACCACGGGCATTGGGGGCAATCCGCGCAGCTTCGTTGAGTGTGCTATCAACTTCCTGCACCTCGTGCAGGCCATAGCCTTGTGGCCACTTGGTCATATCAAAAAGGCCCGGTCACGCGACCGAGCCCCCTCTTTCAGATTGTGCAAAACGTTCAGTTGACAAGAGTTGCCGCCGCAGCCGCTGCCGCGCCCTCGATCCCAAACTGATAGAAGACCCCGATCAGCATCAGCGCCGCGGACCCCATCAGGGCGACCCACAGAACGGGTGTCGACCGCGTTTCAATCGGGTCTTCGTTCTCGGCCCCGAAATACATGTAGAACACAATCCGCAGGTAATAGAAGGCGCCAATTACCGATGCGATGGCTGAAACTACAACAAGGCCGGTCAAATCGGCACTTACACCAGCCCGCCAAACACCAAACTTCGCAAAGAAACCCAGCATCGGTGGCACACCGGCAAGCGAGAACATCAGGATCAGAACAGCAAGGGCCTTGCCCGGATCACGTTTGGAATACTGGCGCAGCGCATCAATGTCAGTGACGGGTTTGCCGTCGCGTTCCATCATCAGGATAAACGCAAACGTGCCGATGTTCATGGTCACGTAAATCGCCAGATACATCAGCATCGCCTGAATACCCAACTCGGTGCCTGCCGCCAGACCGATCAGCGCATAGCCCATATGGGCAATCGACGAGAACGCCATCAGTCGCTTGATGTCGCGCTGACCAATTGCGGCAACCGCCCCCAGCAGCATCGACAGCACCGACAGCAAAACGATCACTTGCTGCCAGTCTTTGACCACACCTCCGAAGGCGTCATGCAGCAGGCGTGCAAACAAGGCCATTGCCGCGACTTTCGGGGCGGTGGCAAAGAAGGCCGTAATTGGCGTCGGCGACCCTTCATAGACATCCGGTGTCCACATATGGAACGGAACAGCCGAAACCTTGAATGCCAGACCCGAAATCAGGAAGATCAGGCCAAACAACAGACCAACCGAGACATCCCCATGATGGACCGTCTGAATAATGCCCGAGAACAGTGTCGTGCCTGTGAACCCGTAAACCAGCGAAGCACCATACAGCAGCAGACCTGAACTGAGAGCGCCCAGAACAAAGTATTTCAGCCCTGCTTCGGTTGATTTCGCGCTGTCACGACGCAGCGCGGCAACAACATACAGCGCAAGGGATTGCAGCTCGAGTCCCATGTAAAGAGACATCAGATCGCCCGCGCTCACCATCATCATCATACCGACGGCTGCAAGGGCCACCAGCAACGGATATTCAAAGCGCAGCAGACCCCGGCGCGCCATGTATTCCTGGCTCATCACCAGCACGGCACCTGCCGACAAAAGGATGGCAACTTTGGCAAAACGCGCGAACCCGTCATCCACGAACATGCCATTGAAGGCTACGTTGGTGCCACTGCCCTGGGTAGCGATCCAGATCGCCAGAACCGCCATCAGGCCCGCCGTGGTCCAGACCAGAACCGAAGCCAGCCCGTCTTTCGAGGTGTAGACAGCCCCCAACAGAGCCACCATCGCATAGATCGCCAGAACGATTTCCGGCAGGATAATTGTCAGATCAGCCTGGATCATGTCTCCAAAGCTCCCTTAATGCGAAGCGGCAGTCTGGGTCGCAGCCTTAGCCGCGGCCAGAGCCGTGTCATAGTTCGAAATGAGTGCCGTCGTCGATTGGCCGATCACATCGGTCACCAGTGACGGGTAAACGCCCAGAAGGATCGTCATCACGATCAGCGGGGCAAAAATCAGCCGCTCGCGCGAGCTCATGTCGGTCATCGCCTTCAGGCTTTCCTTGATCAGATCCCCGAAGACAACGCGACGGTAGAGCCACAGCGCGTAGGCTGCCGAGAAGATCACACCGGTCGCCGCAACTGCAGTCACCCAGGTGTTAACCTGGAATGTACCCATGAGTGTCAGGAACTCACCAATAAACCCGCTGGTGCCCGGCAGTCCGACATTGGCCATGGTGAACAGCATGAAGACCAGCGCATAGGCGGGCATCCGGATGACCAGACCGCCATAAGCCTCGATATCGCGGGTGTGCATCCGGTCATAGATCACGCCGACACAGAGGAAGAGCGCGGCAGAGATGAACCCGTGGCTCAGCATCTGGAAAATCGCGCCGTCAATGCCTTGCTGGTTCGCTGCAAAGATGCCCATCGTGACAAAGCCCATATGCGCGACCGAGGAATACGCGATCAGCTTTTTCATGTCTTCCTGCACCAGTGCCACCAGCGAGGTATAAACAACCGCTATAGCTGACATCCAAAGCACAAGATCAGTCATCACCGCCGAGCCAACCGGGAACATCGGCAGGCTGAACCGCAGGAAGCCGTAGCCGCCCATCTTCAACAGGATCGCGGCCAGCACGACCGAGCCCGCCGTCGGCGCTTGAACGTGCGCATCGGGCAACCAGGTGTGCACCGGCCACATCGGCATTTTCACCGCAAAAGACGCGAAGAAGGCCAGGAACATCAGCGTTTGCATACCGCCGGTGACATAGATGCCCAACACGCTGAAACTCTCGGATGCGAACTGATGGGCCATCAGCGCTTCGATATCCGTGGTGCCCGCGTCAGCATACATTGCGACCATGGCCACCAGCATCAGCACCGAGCCAAGGAAGGTGTAAAGGAAGAACTTGAAGCTGGCATAGATACGATCCTTGCCGCCCCAGATACCGATGATCAGGAACATCGGGATCAGACCCGCCTCGAAGAACAGGTAGAACAGCACCAGGTCCAGCGCCATGAACACGCCCAGCATGAGCGTTTCCAGCAGCAAGAAAGCAATCATGTATTCTTTGACGCGGTCCGTCACATTCCAGCTGGCCAGAATGGTCAGCGGCATGATGAAAGTGGTCAGCAGCACGAACAGAACGCTGATTCCATCCACACCCATCTTGTATTTCAGGCCCATCAGCCATTCACCCTCTTCCACCATCTGGAAACCGGTGTTCGAAGGATCAAAGCCTGTGTAGATGCCAATTGACACCAGAAACGTCACAGTTGTCGCCAGCAATGCAATCCACTTGGCGTTGCGCTGCGCTGCAACGTCGCTGCCGTGCAGGAACAGCGCCAGAATGCCTGCTGCGATGGCGGGGATAAAGGTGACAATAGATAGGATATTGTCCATTAGTGTGCGCCTCCGCCGATCGACATCCAGGTGACAAGGGCCGCAATGCCCAAAACCATCCAGAAGGCGTAAGTAAAGATGTACCCGGTCTGCGCCTTGCCTGCGAGGCGGGTGAAGAAGGGAATCACGCCCATAGCAACCCCATTCAGGAAGCCGTCAATCGTGTTGCCGTCACCGCGTTTCCATAAGAACCGGCCAAGGGCGACAGTGGGTTTGACAAAGATCGCGTCGTAGATTTCGTCGAAATACCATTTGTTCAGCAGGAACAGGTACAGCGGACGCTGGTTTGCTGCCAGACGTGCGGGCAGAGACGTGTTCACGATGTAGAACCAATAGGCCACGATAAAGCCAAGCACCATCGCAACGAATGGTGAAACCTTGACCCATTTCGGAGCCGCATGCGCATCGTCCAGAATGTGGTTGTCCGGCGCCATATAAAGCGCCCCTTCACCCGGCTCGCCCGCAAACACATAATGGTGGTCCCCGCCCTCTGCGGCATTCTCACCATGCGCGGCGTCATCAGCATGGCTGTCATCGGCATGGCTGTCTTCGCCGTGCGACGCATCCGCCGCCGCGTGATCACTGGCCTCGGCATGCTCTGAGGCTTCTGCAACCGGAATACCGTAGAATTTGCCGACTTTATCCGCATGGCCAAAGAAGTTTCCGTACCAAATCATGCCCGCGAATACCGCACCCAGCGACAGTACACCCAGCGGCACCAACATCACCATCGGGCTTTCATGTGCGTGATCATGCGTGTGCTTGTCGCCGCGCGGCTCGCCATAGAAGGTCAGGAAGATCAGACGCCAGCTGTAGAACGAGGTGAACGCGGCAGCGACGACCAACAACCAGAAGCCATAGCTTGATCCGCCCGCATAGGCGCTCTCGATAATTGCGTCTTTTGACAGGAAACCGGCAAAACCAAAGGTGGTCAGCGGGATACCAACACCGGTAATCGCCAGGGTACCGATCATCATCGCCCAGAAGGTGTAGGGGATCTTTTTGCGCAGACCGCCATATTCGGTCATCTCCTGTTCGTGATGCATCGCGTGGATCACGGAACCGGCCCCAAGGAACAACAACGCCTTGAAAAAGGCATGCGTAAACAGGTGGAACATCGCCGCCGAATACATGCCCACGCCCGCCGCCACAAACATGTAGCCTAGCTGCGAACAGGTCGAATACGCGATGACACGTTTGATATCTGTCTGAACCAGACCAACAGTAGCAGCGAAGAACGCGGTTGAGGCGCCAAGAACAGTGATGAACCCTGTCGCACCCGGTGCGAACTCCATCAGCGGGGACATGCGACAGACCAAAAAGACGCCTGCGGTCACCATGGTCGCAGCGTGGATCAGTGCTGACACAGGCGTCGGGCCTTCCATCGCGTCCGGCAACCATGTGTGCAGGATCAACTGCGCCGATTTACCCATCGCACCGATGAAGAGCAGAACGCAGATCACTTCGATCGCGGTCCATTCCCCCCACAGGAAATGCAGCTTCTCTTCTGCCAGCGCAGGAGCAGAGGCAAAGATATCCGAGAAGTTGATACTGTCGGTCAGGAAGAACAGCGCGAAGATGCCCAGAGCAAAACCAAAGTCGCCAACCCGGTTGACCACAAAGGCCTTGATTGCCGCCGCATTGGCCGAAGGCTTGCGATAATAGAACCCGATCAGCAGGTATGAGGCGACGCCCACGCCTTCCCAGCCAAAGAACATCTGCACCAGATTGTCCGCCGTCACCAGCATCAGCATGGCGAAAGTGAAGAAGGACAGATAGGCGAAGAAACGTGGCTTATAACTTTCGCCTTCGCGCCATTGCGGGTCGTGATCCATGTAGCCGAAGGAATACAGGTGTACGAGCGCCGAGACGGTCGTCACAACGATCAGCATGATTGCCGTCAGTCGGTCCAGACGGACGGCCCAGCTTGTCGAAAGCGAGCCGCTTTCGATCCAGCGCATGATCTCGATCTGCTGCGTGTGCCCGTCGAAGGTGAAGAACACGATCCAGGACAGCAGACAGGCCAGGAACAGCAGGCCCGTCGCCGTCCACATGGCAGCTTTCTGGCCAATGAACTTCCAGCCGAACCCGCAAAGCAGCGCGCCCACCAGCGGGGCAAAGAGGATGGTGGTTTCCATGTTCCCTTACCCCTTCATCATATTGACGTCTTCAACCGCGATGGTGCCGCGGTTGCGGAAGAAACAGACCAGAATGGCCAGACCAATCGCCGCCTCGGCCGCCGCAACGGTCAGCACGAACAGCGTAAACACCTGCCCGACCAGATCGCCGAGGAAACTGGAAAACGCCACAAGGTTGATATTCACCGCCAGCAGCATCAGTTCGATGCTCATCAGCAGAATGATGACGTTCTTGCGGTTCAGGAAGAGACCGAAGATGCCGATGACGAACAGCGTCGCCGCGACCGTAAGATAGTGTTCAAGTCCGATCATAGCTTCGCTCCTGGCGAGTCGGGGTAGTAGAGTTTGCAGCCGCAGGTGTAGTCGACTTTCTTTTGATCCGCAGTCCTGCCGAAGAATGAACCGAGGCTAGAGGTACTGCGATAACGGTGGTTTCTTGCGATACTTTGCAATTCAGACACAGTAGTCTGCTCATTTAGGCCAATTGGGCCCAGCGGCTGTTGAATGAGTTCGATTGACTCATGAGTTCCTATCGGAAGCGATACAACCTTCTGGCCATCTACTCCAACTACCGTCTGCGAGCCTACGAGTTGCCCACCGATGACAATTCCGTCCGCACTTGAGCAGTCCATAAAAAAGAGGTTTTGCTGAGAGAAACACGCATCACCACTGTTCAATCTTTGCCCAATGCGACCGTTGCCCAAGTCGACGACTGGCTCTCCCCTGAAGGAGTTCCATTTTCCACGCCCAGCATTCTCAAAAGAACAATCAGCGTGGACCGACTTAAACTTCCATCCCTCGTTAGCAGGCGCGGGCGAACAGGCCATTGCCGCGTTACTCATCACAAACGTGGCGAGCGCAAGTACTATGGTGGAGTTATGATTCACAACCCCTGCCCCGGTTTCACGTCCTTCAACTCCATCGCCTTGGCCGGGTCGCGCATCATCTGGCCGATGATGTCCTGACGCTTGATGTCCTTGCGGTGGCGCAGCGTCAGAACGATGGCTCCGATCATGGCCACCAGCAGGATCAGGCCCGCCAGCTGGAAAAGAAGGAAATAGTGATCGTAAAGGATGAGGCCAAGCGCCTCGGTGTTGTGGCGGTCTGTCGGGACCGGCTGCGCCAGATTGGCCGCAGCACCCTGTGCGCTGTCCCACGCCCCGAAAGCCATGACAAACTGCATCAGGATGATCAGACCAATCAGCAGGGCCAGCGGCATATAGCGCGCCATTTCGGCCTTGAGCTCGGCAAAGTCTACGTCCAGCATCATCACCACGAAGAGGAACAAAACCGCGACCGCGCCGACATAGACGATGACCAGCAGCATCGCCACGAACTCGGCCCCCAGCAGCACGAACAGCCCTGCCGAGGACAGAAACGCCAGAATCAGCCACAGGACCGAGTGCACCGGTTGGCGGCTGATCACCGTGAACAGCCCGCCGGTGATGGCGCTGATGGCAAACAGGTAGAAGGCAAAGACGGTCATTGATCCTCATCCTCGTTGTCGCCCATGACCTCTTGCGCCAGATCCAGCGCGCGGGTCATGGCCGGGATGCCGGCAAAGACCGACATCTGACCGATCGTTTCCACGATCTCTTGTTTCTTCGCGCCCGCTTCCAGCGCATGACGCACGGTCTGGCGCACGGCCGAATCCGCCTGCGCACCCTGGCAGGTCAGCCCGGCCAGCGTCAGCAGCAGACGCGTTTTGGCATCCAGCCCGTCCTTGTTGACGGTGTTGCCGAACATCATCTCCATGACCTCTTTGGGCATGGTTGGCCACAGCGCCTCGAACCCCTTGGGCGAGAAGCTTTCCATCGCCGGGTTCATCGCCTTGGCCATGTCCTGAGCTTGCTTCATCATCAGCTCGAACGGATTTGTCGGGCTGTCACTCATCGGTACGGTGCGTCCAGTTCCAGATTGCGCGCGATCTCGGCTTCCCAGCGCTCGCCGTTCGACAGGAGTTTTTCCTTGTCGTAGAACAGCTCTTCCCGGGTTTCCGTCGCGAATTCAAAGTTCGGGCCTTCGACGATGGCATCAACCGGGCATGCCTCTTGGCAGAAGCCGCAATAGATGCACTTGGTCATGTCAATGTCATAGCGCGTGGTGCGGCGGCTGCCGTCCGCGCGGGGTTCGGCATCGATGGTGATGGCCTGTGCCGGGCAGACCGCCTCGCACAGTTTACACGCGATGCAGCGCTCTTCACCGTTTGGATAGCGGCGCAGGGCGTGTTCACCGCGAAACCGCGGGGACAGAGGGCCTTTTTCGTGCGGATAGTTCAGGGTGGCCTTGGGAGCGAAGAAATACTTCATCCCCAGTTTGAAGCCGACCCAGAAATCCTGCAGCAGGAAGTATTTGGCAGCGCGGGTGTAATCGATGTTTGCCATATCAGCCTCCTACGCTCCAACGGGCGAATGCGCCCCAGAACCAGTCGAATTTCGCCGCAAAGGCCACAAAGACCACCCAAACCAGCGAGAACGGCAGGAAAACTTTCCAGCCCAATCGCATCAGCTGGTCATAGCGGTAGCGAGGCGTGATGGCCTTGACCATCGCGAAGATGAAGAAGAAGAACGCCATCTTGGCGACCATCCACAACACGCCATCGGGCAGGCCCGGGATTGGCGACAGCCAGCCGCCGAAGAACAGCAGCGAGGTCAGCGCGCACATCAGGAAGATCGCGATGTATTCACCGGCCATGAACAGCAGGAAGGGTGTGGCCGAATATTCGACCTGATAACCCGCCACCAGTTCCGATTCCGCTTCGGGCAGGTCAAACGGTGGTCGGTTGGTCTCGGCCAGCGCCGAAATGAAGAACAGAAAGACCATCGGGAAATGCGGCAGCCAGTACCAGCTGAAGAAGCCGAACGACCCATCCTGCGCGCGGACGATGTCACCAAAGTTCATCGACCCGGTCGAGATGATCACACCGATGATGATCAGACCGATGGAAACCTCGTATGAGATCATCTGTGCGGCTGAGCGCAACGAGCCCAAGAACGGGTACTTTGAGTTCGACGCCCAACCACCCATGATCACGCCATAAACCTCAAGCGAGGACACGGCGAAGACATAGAGGATTGCGACGTTGATGTCCGACAGGACCCAGCCATCATTGAACGGGATCACCGCCCAGGCGATCATCGCCAACACGAAAGAGGTGAGCGGCGCGAGGATGAAAACCGTGCGGTCGGCCCCCGCGGGGATCACGACCTCTTTGACGACGTATTTCAACGCATCCGCCACCGATTGCAGCAGACCGTAAACGCCGACCACGTTAGGGCCGCGGCGCATCTGGACAGCGGCCCAGATCTTGCGGTCGCCATAAACAAGGAACAACAGCGAGATCATCACGAAGGCAACAACAGCAAGCACTTGCGCCAGAATGATGATGGCTATTCCGCCGGGGGTGTTAAAGAATTCAGCCATTGGTCCTCACACCGTGGGTATTCCGTTTTTCGCGCGCGATGCAAAGGCCCGATGCCTGCGCAAACTGCGGCTGGGTCGGCGCGTTGGTGTAAACAGCATCTGCCGCCATTGCGCCACCCTTTTTCTTTCGTTTCACGCACATTTCCGGCGCAGTCAGGTGCCACCCGACCACAGCGCTGGTTTGCGATATGAAACTGCTTTCGTTCATTCCGCCGCAATCTTCTCAGCTTTGCGGGCTTGCGCCTGCGCCGAAAGCTCGGCCATCAGTTGCGAGGCCCGAGCGATCGGGTTGGTCAGATAGAAATCCTTGATCGCATTGCGGAAGGTCGCCTTGCCCAAAGACCCGGCCTCCAGCGCTTGAACCTCATTCTCGATCACCTCGTCGATGCGGGCCAGATGGGGAACCGCCTCGATCAAGGCTGTGCGCAACTGCGCAAGCGAGTCATAGGGGAGTGTCGCCCCCAGCTCAGCCGACAGCGCACGCAGGATGGCCCAGTTTTCCTTGGCCTCACCAGGCGCAAACCCAGCGCGCATCGCCAGTTGCGGGCGGCCTTCCATGTTCACGAACAGACCGTTTTCCTCGGTATATGCCGCGCCCGGCAGGATCACATCTGCGCGATGCGCGCCCCGATCCCCGTGGCTGCCCTGATAAATCACAAAGGCGCCTTCGCCGATTTCGACCTCATCCGCACCAAGGTTATAGATCACATCCGCAGCATTGATTGCTTCCATACCGCCATCGTTGGTGGCGTCCACATCCATCGCGCCCACGCGCGACGCCGCAGTGTGCAAAATGATCAGGCCGCTTTCCGTATTTGCGGCAATTGTTTGCGCGGCAGCCAGAACAGCTCCTCCGTCCGCCTCCTGCAGCGCTCCCTGCCCGACGATGACCAGCGAGCGTTTACCCCTGATTTCATCGTCGCCGCCCATGTCGACAACCTTTTGCAGCGCTGCGCGATCATCGCCCACATGATGGTACCCATAAGTCAGATCGACCGCTGGACCCACCAAAGCGACTTCGGCCCCGTGCGCCCACGCCTTGCGGATACGCGCGTTCAAAACCGGTGCTTCATCGCGCGGGTTGGTGCCAATCAGAAGAATACGCTCGGCCGTATCGATGACTTCAATCGCGGCGGTCCCGGCATATCCGCCACGGTTCCCGACCGGAAGCTTGGCCCCATCGGTGCGGCACTCAACAACTCCGCCTTGCCCTTCGATCATCTGTTTCAATGCGAATGCGGCCTCGACCGGTACCAGATCACCGACGATACCGGCTGGCTTCTCAGCACCTTTCAGCGATTCTGCGGCCTTGGTCAGAGCTTCGGACCATGAGGCCGGGCGCAGCTTACCGTTTTCGCGGATGTAAGGCTTGTCCAGTCGCTGACGCCGCAACCCGTCCCAGACAAAGCGGGTTTTGTCGCTGATCCACTCTTCATTCACTCCGTCATGATTGCGAGGAAGGAAGCGCATCACCTCGCGCCCTTTGGTATCGACACGAATGTTCGATCCCAGCGCGTCCATGACGTCGATGCTTTCGGTCTTGGTCAATTCCCACGGGCGGGCGGTAAACGCATAAGGTTTCGAGGTCAGTGCCCCAACCGGGCACAGGTCGATAATGTTGCCCTGCAGGTTCGAATCCAGCGTCTGGTTCAGATACGAGGTGATCTCGGCATCCTCACCGCGCCCTGTCTGACCCATCTGAGTGATCCCGGCGACTTCGGTGGTAAAGCGCACGCAACGGGTGCAACTGATGCAGCGGGTCATTGCGGTGCCCACAAGCGGTCCCAGATCCAGATCATCAACCGCGCGTTTGGCTTCCTTGAACCGCGAACCGGACAGGCCATAAGCCATCGCCTGATCCTGAAGATCGCACTCTCCGCCCTGATCACAGATCGGGCAATCCAATGGGTGGTTGATCAGCAGGAACTCCATCACCCCTTCGCGGGCCTTCTTGACCATGGGAGAGTTCGTCTTGACCACCGGTGGCTGCCCTTCTGGCCCCGGGCGCAGATCGCGTACCTGCATCGCGCAGGATGCAGCCGGTTTCGGCGGACCGCCCACCACTTCAACCAGACACATCCGGCAGTTTCCCGCAATCGACAGACGCTCGTGATAGCAGAAACGCGGCACCTCGACCCCGGCCTGCTCACAGGCCTGTATCAGGGTCATCGCACCTTCGACTTCGATTTCCTGCCCGTCGATATTGATCTTGCGGAGGTCAGACATGGCTCTCAGTTCGCTCTCAAATAAACGCCAATGGCGCTGTTTCTTTGGATTTCCTTCTGCCCCAAAGAGCAGAACGTTTTGGGGTTGTCGTAGGACACGCCGTTTTTCGCCAGATAAGCCTCGCCCTTCGCCCGCATCCGATCCTTTTCAGCATCCGACTCGACATATGAGCGGATTTCCGTGTCCGAGTACCCCAGATTATTCGCTTTGGAGCGCAGTCCCCACATCACACTGATCGCTTTCAATCGCCGCCCGCTGATCGACGGGCAGAACTCGGAAATCTCATTTGCAATGGCGATGTAGTAGAGTTCGTTGTCGATCTCTTTGACATCCCTCAAGGGCGGCTTTGCTTCTACAACCGTCGGCAAGGCCATCAGCGATGCGAGGGCGGCTAGTTTTGTAACAGACATGGGTTTTCCTTTCGACTTGGACTGTCCAAGACGAAGCGGTTCGCGGCTGCTAGGCAATAACACCCTGCCCGCCCACCGGAGATATGGAAAAACACCGGTCATGGCCGCTGGCAGGTTCCTGCAAATGTCAGTTGATCATTGCTGATGCTAAGGTTCTGCGGGTCTGTATCCGGACCCACCGTCCACGAAATCCGAGACGACCCGAAGTTCTGGATGCAGAATTTGGTTCCTTCATGACGTCCGGCCTCGCGCGCACCATCGAGTGAAGCAGAGACGCCTTTGACGACAACCGTAAAGTCCGCGGGCGAGGTCTTCTTGTCGACCACCTTCGCCTTGGTTCTGAACGACTTGCCATCAAACAAAAGCCGATCTGCCGACGGTTTAACCAGACCGCAAGCGGAAACACCAGCCAATGCCAGCGCAACAATAAGGGCTTTGGGGGCCTTCATACTTTCCCTCTTTGTTTTCTGTTCCGCAGCGTCGCTATCAAAACGCCGCGATCAATGCCATAAGCCCGATCACGAACATGCACGCCCATCCGATCACATACAAAATTGTCCGCGAGCCGCTGGTTGGCTTGCCGATCCCCTTCAAGTGCACCACCAGCATCGCCAAGCGCGCAACCAGCGCCACCGAGGCCAGCAGGTTTACCCAGAACGGGCTGACGCCCAGCAGAATCGCCGCTGTAATGACTGTCACAAACGCAGGAAGTGTCTCCGTCCCGTTCAGATAGGCCCGGTTCAGACGATACGCCTTGTCGGCATAATCCTGGTCAGGTGTCGCACCGGGTGCCAGCCCCTTGGCTTGTTTGGCCAGTGCCGAAAACGGCGCCAGAAACAATACAACCAGCGTGAAAAGCACAACCGACGCAATTGCGTGGCTATATTCTGCAAACACTTCCATCTCGTTCACTCCGCTGCCATCGCACCCATACGGCCCGATTTCTGAGCCTTGATGCGGTCTTCGATCTCTTCCCGGAAATTGCGGATCAGGCCCTGGATCGGCCAGGCGGCCGCATCGCCCAAGGCGCAGATCGTGTGTCCTTCGACCTGTTTGGTCACGTCAAACAACATGTCGATCTCTTCCAGCTCAGCCTCGCCGCGAACTAGACGATCCATCACACGCATCATCCAGCCGGTGCCTTCGCGACACGGCGTACACTGACCACAGCTTTCATGCTTGTAAAACTTCGACAGGCGCCAGATCGCCTTGATGATGTCGGTGGACTTGTCCATCACAATCACCGCTGCCGTGCCCAGACCCGACCCCAGATCGTTGCGCAGGTAATCGAAATCCATGATCGCGTCGCGCATGTTTTCACCGCGCACGCAGGGAACCGAGGATCCACCAGGAATAACCGCCAGCAGATTATCCCACCCGCCGCGGATGCCTCCGCAATGGGTTTCGATCAGCTGTTCGAACGGGATCGACATCGCCTCTTCGACGACGCAAGGGTTGTTCACGTGGCCCGAGATCGCAAACAGCTTGGTACCTGCGTTGTTCTGACGACCAAATCCAGCGAACCAATCCGCACCCCGTCGCAAGATGGTCGGCACCACCGCGATGGATTCCACGTTGTTCACAGTGGTCGGACATCCGTACAGCCCCGCGCCCGCCGGGAACGGAGGTTTCATCCGCGGCATGCCCTTCTTGCCCTCAAGGCTCTCGATCAGGGCGGTTTCCTCGCCACAAATATAAGCCCCTGCCCCGTGATGAAGGAAAAGATCGAAATCCCAGCCCGAACCGGCGGCGTTTTTACCAAGAAGCCCCGCGTCATAGGCCTCGTCAATCGCGGTCTGCAATGCCTCGCGCTCGCGGATATATTCGCCGCGCAGGTAGATATAGCAGGTATGCGCGTTCATCGCGAAAGAGGCGATCAGACACCCTTCAATCAACGTGTGGGGATCATGGCGCATGATCTCACGGTCTTTGCAGGTGCCGGGCTCGGATTCATCGGCATTCACAACCAGATAGGAAGGGCGACCGTCGCTTTCCTTTGGCATGAACGACCATTTCAGGCCAGTTGGGAAGCCCGCACCGCCGCGTCCGCGCAGCCCGGAATCCTTCATTGTCTGAATGATCCAGTCCCGGCCCTTTTCAATCAGGCCAGCTGTGCCGTCCCAATGCCCGCGGGCTTGCGCGCCTTTCAGCGTGCGTTCGTGCATCCCGTAGATGTTGGTAAAGATCCGGTCCTGATCCTTAAGCATCATTCGCTACCTTCAGCTGTCCTGACGCATGCGCCAGAGTTGAAAAATGTTCACACCCGCATAAATGAATGCCGCCAGAGCGGCAAAATCAAACAGCAGCGCGTGCCGGGCCGTCAAACCCAGCGCGGGGCCAATGAACAGGTTCATGGCAAGCCAGATCACCATCGTCACCGCTATGACGATGCCGATATGTCGGCCCTTTCGGGCTATGGCCTGATCCTTATCCTTGTCCATCATCCCCCGATGCGCCGATGGGGCACCCGTTTAGTCTTCGTAAGTGCCATCTTCCTTGGCACGTTTGGCAAATTCGGTTTCCTCACCCGCCGCAAGCTTGGCTGCCTGTTCAATCCAGCCATCGCGCTCGATCCGGCCCTTGAACTTCAACCGAGCATCTACCCATGCGACCTGTTCCGGCGTCCAGGCTGCGATCTGATCATAGTGGAAGAAGCCCAGCTCGTTCAGGGTCTGCTCCAGCTTGGGGCCTACGCCTTTCAACAGTTTCAGGTTATCTGCCTTGCCGTCGCGCGCGCCTGTCAGTGTTTCGGGCTGGTCCTCTTGCGCTGCCTTCGCCTCAGCGGCCTGTTTCACAGCAGGTTTCGCTGGGGCTGGCGCTTTGGGCGGCTTCGGTGCAGCTTTGGTCGCAGCCGCTTTGCCATCCTTGCCCAACCAAGGGGTCAGGATCGGAACCTCGGTCCCATCAATGCGCCTGACCGTATCGCCAATATCGGTGGCCAGTTCGACGCTGGCGTTGTACTGCGTTTTGCCGCTGTCATACTCCGTCAGGCTGGTCAGCCCCTTGAGCGGTTCAGCCGCATAGCGACCATTCTGCGGGCCCGGCGTCGGAACTTTCCCCGCCACCAGATCATCAAGGATCTTGCCAAAGCTCGCAGCGGTCAGGTCTTCGTAGTAATCCTTGCCGATCTGCGCCATCGGCGCATTGGCGCAGGAGCCAAGGCATTCGACCTCTTCCCAGCTCAGCTTGCCATCGGCGGACAGCACGTGTGGCTTGGCCGCGATCTTCTCCTTGCAAACAGCGATCAGATCCTCGGCCCCGCAAATCATGCATGAGGTCGTTCCGCAAACTTGAACATGGGCCACAGATCCCACCGGTTGCAGCTGGAACATGAAGTAGAACGAGGCCACCTCTAGCACGCGGATATAAGCCATACCCAGCATGTCGGCGACGGATTCAATCGCCGGGCGACTCAGCCAGCCTTCCTGCTCCTGCGCACGCCACAGCAGAGGGATCACCGCACTGGCCTGACGGCCTTCGGGATATTTGGTAATCTGCGCTTCGGCCCATTGCTGGTTGGCAGCGGTGAAGGCAAAGCTTTCAGGTTGTTCGGGATGAAGACGGCGGAGCATTAGCGGTCAATCTCTCCAAATACGACGTCCATAGTGCCGATGATGGCGGCGACGTCGGCCAGTTGGTGGCCTTTGGCAACGTGGTCCATGGCTTGCAGGTGCAGGAAACCCGGCGCGCGCAGTTTGGCGCGGTAGGGTTTGTTGGTGCCGTCAGCGACCAGATAGACGCCGAACTCGCCCTTGGGGGCTTCGACGGCGGCATAAACTTCACCGGCAGGAACGTGGAAGCCTTCGGTGTACAGCTTGAAGTGATGGATCAGACTTTCCATCGAGGTCTTCATGTCCGAGCGTTTCGGCGGAGTGATCTTGCCACGCGCCAGAACGTCACCCGGGCACTCGCGGATTTTGGCGATGGCCTGACGGATGATCAGCAGCGACTGGCGCATTTCTTCCATACGGACAAGGTAGCGGTCATAACAGTCGCCGTTCTTGCCAACAGGGATCTGGAACTCGAACTCGTCGTAGCACTCGTAGGGCTGCGCGCGGCGCAGGTCCCATGCCAGACCCGATCCGCGCACCATCACGCCCGAGAAGCCGTACTTCTGGATGTCATCCTCGGTCACGACGCCGATATCAGCGTTGCGCTGTTTGAAGATGCGGTTTTCGGTCAGCAGCCCGTCAATGTCATCAAGGACGTTGGGGAATTCGTGGCTCCACGCCTCGATATCGTCCAGCAGTTCCGGCGGCAGGTCCTGATGTACACCACCCGGACGGAAATAAGCGGCGTGCAGGCGGGCACCGCAGGCACGCTCATAGAACACCATCAGCTTTTCACGCTCTTCAAAACCCCAGAGTGGCGGGGTCAGTGCGCCGACGTCCATCGCCTGCGTCGTCACGTTCAGCAGGTGGTTCAGGATGCGCCCGATCTCGGAATACAGAACCCGGATCAGAGAGCCACGGCGCGGCACCTCGACCCCGGTCAGCTTTTCGATGGCCAGACACCAGGCATGTTCCTGGTTCATCGGTGCTACATAGTCCAGACGGTCGAAATACGGCAGGTTCTGCAGATAGGTCCGGCTTTCCATCAGCTTTTCGGTGCCACGGTGCAGCAAGCCGATATGCGGGTCGCAACGCTCGACGATTTCACCGTCCAACTCGAGCACCAGACGCAAAACTCCGTGAGCCGCAGGGTGTTGCGGGCCGAAGTTGATGTTAAAGTTGCGGATCTTCTGCTCGCCGCTCAGCGCGTCCGTGCTGCCGTCATCGTATCTTGAGCCGTCCATCACCGCCCTCGTTTCTTCTTTGCTTCGGCCCGAACCCGGACCTTTTCCGCCTCGGTCGCTTTGACCGCAGCTCCGGCCAGTAGAACCCCTAACGCGCCCAGAATGATCAACTCACCCATCATCTCAGCGTCGCTCCATCTCTTGCAGTTTCATCGCCATCATCCACAGCAGGACAATCACGACCGGAGAGATGATGCATGCAAACGCCCAGTTCTTGTTGATCCCGAAATGCGGCAGCAGCTTGATCATCGGAATGACCGTTGCAACAACCAGAATTATCCAGATCAGGAACTCCATGATTACGTCTCCTGTTTCTCATCCCCCGGCAGAATGTAGTTCGCACCTTCCCATGGGGACATGAAATCAAACTGACGGTATTCCTGCACCAGACTGACCGGCTCATAGACCACGCGTTTCTGCGCCTCGTCATAACGCACCTCGGTGTAGCCGGTGGTCGGGAAATCCTTGCGCAGCGGATGGCCACGGAATCCATAGTCCGTCAGAATCCGCCGCAAATCTGGATGTCCCGAGAACAGGATGCCGAACATGTCGAACACCTCACGCTCGAACCAGTTGGCCGAGGGGTGGATATCGACGATCGAAGGCACCATGTCATCTTCGCGGATCGAAACCCGCAGACGGACACGCTGGTTCTGGTACATCGACAGGAAGTGGTACACCACATCGAACCGCTTGGCACGTTCGGGGTAATCGACGCCGGTGATATCCACCAATGTTGAGAACTTGCAGTTTTGGTCCGACCGCAGGAATTCTACGAATTCCACCAGATTCGACGGCGCCACATCGACGTTCAGCTCGCCATGGGTCACATCCCAGGACAGAACGCAATCGGCTCGTTTCAGTTCAAGCTGGGTGCCGAGTTCTTTGAGTGCTTCGCTCATCTACCCTTCCCCTCAGCGTACAATTGTGCCGGTGCGGCGGATTTTGCGTTGCAGCTGTAGCAGACCGTAAAGCAGCGCCTCGGCGGTTGGAGGGCAGCCAGGCACGTAAATATCCACCGGAACAACCCGGTCACAGCCACGCACGACGGAATAGGAATAGTGGTAGTAGCCCCCCCCATTCGCGCAGGATCCCATCGAGATCACATAGCGCGGCTCGGGCATCTGGTCGTAAACCTTGCGCAAGGCAGGAGCCATCTTGTTGGTCAGCGTGCCAGCCACGATCATCACGTCAGATTGGCGCGGAGAGGCGCGTGGCGCGATGCCGAAACGTTCCGCATCATAGCGCGGCATCGAAGTGTGCATCATTTCAACCGCGCAGCAGGCCAGACCAAAGGTCATCCAATGCAGCGAACCCGTACGGGCCCAGTTGATAATATCCTCGCTCGAGGTCAGCAGAAAACCTTTGTCCTGCAACTCGGCATTCAGGGCCTGAGTGGCGACTTCTTTGTCGACGCCAGCGGTATTTGCACCGGTCATCACTCCCATTCCAGGGCCCCTTTCTTCCACTCATAGGCAAAGCCGATGGTCAGCACGGCCAGAAACACCATCATCGACCAGAAGCCGACATCGCTGATATCGCGGAACCCGACAGCCCAGGGAAACAGGAATGCGATCTCAAGATCAAAGATGATGAAGAGAATCGAGACCAGATAGAATCGGACGTCAAATTTCATTCGCGCATCGTCGAATGCATTGAAGCCACATTCATATGCGCTGACCTTTTCGGGGTCGGGATTGCGGACAGCCAGTACAACGGCGGCAAGAATCAGGACGATTCCAAGGCCTACGGCAACGGCCAGAAACACCAGAATCGGGAGATACTCCCGCAGCAGGTCTTCCACGAATAGCTCCTTTCTTGCGCACGCATCTTGTCGGGTGCGCCGTCAATTGGCGTGTTGACTGGACATTCTCTATCCCCGCCGGGTCAGAGGGTCAACCGAACACAGCCCCCTCTGCCATCAAACATACGCTTGACAGCGCGGCATAGAATCGCATCACGAGCGATTTGCATTGGCTTACGGAAACTCGGTAAACTTACTTATTCCATGCAGGTTTACGTTTTTCGAAGAACGCCGCGATCCCTTCACGTGCCTCTTCCGTTTCCCAGCGCTCGACCAGTTCGTTGATGGTCTGGTCGATTGTGGCATCATCAATACGAGGTCCCAGAGTTCGAACCAATGCCTTGGCAGATGCAACTGCCCCCGGCGCGCACGAAAGATAGGGCCGGAGTTCATCTTCTATCGCAGCCGCAAGCTGCTCGGGAGGCACAGCCTTTGCCAGCAATCCCAAATCAACCGCTTCGGGCGCATCGAACAACCGGGCCGACATGAATACACGCCGTGCCCGCGCCTCACCCATACGAGCGATAACATAAGGGCCGATTGTCGCTGGGATCAGCCCAAGCCGGGTCTCGGTCAGTCCCATCTTCAGACTATCTACACCGATGGCGACATCGCACACGGCCGCCATTCCAACACCTCCGCCAAAGGCGTTGCCTTGTAGCGCCCCGATCAGGGGTTTGGGCATCGTGTTCAACGCCTGCAACATCTCGGCCAGCTTGCGCGCCTCGACAAACCGCGTCGCCTTGTCGGCCGCCATCTGGTCCTGCATCCATCCCAGATCACCACCAGCGCAAAACGTCTTTCCCGCAGCAGCCAGAACGACCGCTCTGACAGTGCCATCCTGACCCAGTTGCGACGCGGCCTGTGTCAGCTCGGCAATCATCTGACCCGAGAGCGCGTTGTGCTTTTCCGCCCGGTCCAGAGTTAACGTGGCAACACCGCGTTCGTCTGCTGAAATCGAGATTGTTTCGAACATGTTAGCCTCTCAACGCCTTGGCCATCTGCGCGGCCTCTTCGACCACATCGATATCCAGACCGGTTTGATAGCCCAACCGGTGCAAATGCGCTGCAACGGTTTCAGTCGCGACATTACCCGCAGCCCCCGGAGCATATGGGCAACCGCCAAGCCCACCCACGGCCGCGTCGAACACACGCACACCCAGCGAAAGTGCCGCATCGATATTGTCGATTGCACGCCCATTGGTGTCATGAAAATGCCCGGCAAGCCGCGTCACAGGAACCCTTTCCCGAACCGCCAGAAGCATATGCGCAATCTTGTCTGGCGTGCCTTGCCCGATCGTGTCCCCCAATGACACCTCGTAACAGCCCAACGCAAACAACCGGTCGGCAATTTCGGCGACTTTCTCGGGCGGGGTCGGGCCATCATAGGGGCAATCCGTCACGCAAGAGACGTAGCCGCGAACCGGAAGGTCGATATGACGCGCCGCTTCGAGAATCGGCGTGAACCGTTCGATTGACTCGGCGATCGAGGCATTGATGTTTGCCTTGGAAAACCCCTCGGAAGCCGACGCAAAAATGGCAATCTCATCCGCTTTGGCGGCCAGCGCATCCTCATACCCGCGCATATTCGGCGTCAACGCCGCGTAGCGCACGCCGTCCGCGCGGGTAATACCGGCCAGAACCTGCGCCGACCCCGCCATTTGAGGCACCCATTTGGGAGAGACAAAGCTTGCAACTTCGATCCGTCGAAACCCGGCGCGACTGAGGCAATTGATCAGCGCCACCTTGTCGGCAACCGGTATCTCACGCGTTTCGTTTTGTAGCCCGTCGCGCGGTCCAACTTCGTAGATTTCGACCAGATCACCCATGTCAGAACCCCTTATGGCTTGTTCTCATTCCAAATACGGATCGCGCGACCGTGGCACGTCAAGCCGCGCGGGTACAGATCACTCTTCTTCCAAACGCACCAAAGCTGCCCCAGCCTCGACCTGCGCGCCATCTTCGACCAGCACCTCGGCCACCACACCATCGCGCGCGGCCAGCAACGAATGCTCCATTTTCATCGCTTCCAGAATGGCCAAACGGTCGCCTTCCTGAACGGTCTGCCCCGCGGTGGCAAAAACTGCCTTGACCAGACCCGGCATCGGCGCCTCGATCACGTTGGTGTCACCCGTCGCGCTGGCATTCCGGTCCAGCGGGTCGATAACGTCGAAACTGTGACCGTAGTCGGTAAATACGGTCAAAGTTGTTCCGCTGACAGCGACCCGCGGCATCGGTGCGCCGTTCAGCGTCCACTGCCCCGAGATCCGCTCGGCCACGACACGGTGTTCGCCCAGCTGCCAAAGCTGGCGATCCGACCCGTCGACCTGCACGTCCAGATCAAAAACCTCTCCCTGATCGGACAGCTGCACCGCCCGATGCAACGGAGCCCAGAGCGAAAACCCGGTGTCAGGCGTGACATTAACCAAATCCAGTGCGGTCATAGCAGCCGCAACTGCGGTTGTGGCCGAAGTCGGCGATTCCCGCACCAACCCGTCAAGATCGCGCCCGATCAGGCCCGTATCCACATCGCCCGAGGCAAATCCGTCATGGCGGGTCAGCGCTCCCAGAAAGGCAAGATTCGTAACGGTGCCCGCCACTTCGGTCTCCCGCAGCACTCGGTTCAACGTCTCAAGCGCGACGGCGCGGGTCGGACCGTGCACCACCACTTTGGCAATCATCGGGTCATACCAGGGGCTGATCGTGTCACCTGCGCGAACGCCACTATCCGCACGGCAGTTGGCCGGGAAAACCAGATGAGTCAGTGTACCTGTCGCCGGCAAGAACCCTTTTGGTACATCCTCGGCATAAAGCCGGGCCTCGAAGGCGTGACCCGAGATCGACAGATCATCCTGTTGCCTGGGAAGGCTCTCTCCTGCTGCAACGCGCAACTGCCATTCCACCAGATCGATGCCGGTGATGGCCTCTGTAACCGGGTGTTCCACCTGCAGGCGGGTGTTCATCTCCATGAACCAGAATCTGTCGGGGCGCAGCCCGTCCGAGGCATCGACGATGAACTCCACCGTGCCTGCACCCTTGTACCCGATCGCCTCGGCGGCACGCACACCGGCCTGCCCCATCGCCTCCCGCATCTCAGAAGTCATGCCCGGGGCTGGTGCCTCTTCGATCACTTTCTGATGGCGGCGTTGCAACGAGCAATCGCGTTCAAACAGATGCACCGCATGGGTACCGTCACCAAATACCTGCACTTCGATATGGCGAGGTTTGGCCACGAATTTCTCGACCAGCACTGCGTCATTGCCAAAAGCGGTTTTGGCTTCGCCCCGTGCGCTGTCCAATGCGGAACGGAAATCCTCGGGGCGTTCGACCAGACGCATACCTTTACCGCCGCCGCCTGCAACGGCCTTAATCAGCACCGGATACCCAATCGCATCCGCCGCACCCGCCAAATGTTCGGGATCCTGATTGTCGCCGTGATAGCCGGGCACCACGGGCACGCCAGCCTGTTCCATCAACACCTTGGCCGCATCCTTGAGGCCCATCTTGCGGATCGCATCCGCTGATGGGCCGATAAAGGTCAAACCCGCAGCCTCGACCGCGTCGACGAAATCGGGGTTCTCTGACAGGAAGCCATAACCGGGATGGATCGCCTGCGCGCCCGTATCCAGCGCAGCCTGAATAATCACATCGCCCTTCAGATAGCTTTCCGCCGGGGCGGGGCCGCCGATATGAATGACCTTATCCGCCATCTGCACATGCTTGGCCGCAGCGTCCGCATCGGAATAAACAGCCACACAGGACACGCCCATCCTCTGAGCGGTTTCCATAACCCGGCAAGCGATCTCGCCCCGGTTGGCAATCAGGATTTTGTTGAACATAGCTTACCCCTCAACCGCCAGAACTTCGACAAGGCGAAATCGTTCGCACAGCAGCTCCATCTCGGGATCAAACCCGCCATTGCGTTCGAAATACTGGCGATGCCCCTCTCTCCATCCCTCGAGCGTTTCATTTTCGCCCTCTGCCAACGCGAAATCCTCGGTTACGTCGCAGTATCGGCAGGTCGAGACGTCGACCGTTTCGATCACCAAGGCCGGACGATCATCCCAATCCAGCGCAATGTCTCTCCGCCCGACAACAGGAGTGTCAGGGCTACCTTCGGGATAGTCGCGCAACGCACCGCAGGTTGCCGTTTTCCGCCCTGATCGTACCAGAGCCAGCAGCTCAGCACTCAGCCGGGCATTGTCACCAAACTTGAAAGTCTGCGCACCAGGATAGCGGGCCATGACGTCATTCAATGAAACGTTCATCTTACATCCTGAACACGCCGAAACGTGTCTCCTCAATCGGGGCATTCAGCGCCGCACTCAGCGACAAGGCGAGCACATCGCGGCTTTTGCGCGGGTCGATGATGCCATCGTCCCAGAGACGGGCCGAGGCATATAGCGGGTGCGATTGCTCTTCGAACATGTCCAGCGTCGGACGTTTGAATTCGGCCTCTTCCTCGGCCGACCAGGTACCGCCCTGTCGTTCGATCCCGTCGCGCCTGACTGTCGCCAATACGCCTGCGGCCTGCTCGCCCCCCATCACCGAAATCCGAGAGTTCGGCCATGTCCACAGAAACCTTGGCTGATAGGCGCGTCCTGCCATGCCATAGTTCCCGGCCCCAAACGAGCCGCCCACCAGCATCGTGATCTTGGGAACGCTCGTCGTTGCAACTGCCGTCACCATCTTGGCGCCGTGGCGGGCGATCCCTTCGTTCTCGTATTTGCGGCCTACCATAAAGCCGGTGATGTTCTGCAGGAAGACCAGGGGCGTTTTGCGCTGCGAACACAGCTCGACAAAATGCGCGCCCTTTTGCGCAGCCTCCGAGAACAGCACGCCATTGTTGGCAATGATCCCGACTGGGCACCCTTTGACATGGGCAAAGCCGGTGACCAGTGTCTCGCCAAAGCGGGGTTTGAACTCATCAAACCGAGAGCCATCGACCAGCCGTGCGATCACTTCACGGATGTCATAGGGCGTGCGCAAGTCGGCGGGAACGACACCCAGAATTTCATCCGGATCATAAGCTGGCTCCTCGGGTGCTTCGAACAGTAGGCCGGGCTTCAGCCCGGCACCCCCCAATGACCCGACAGCCCGCCGCGCCAATGCCAGCGCATGTGCATCATCTTCGGCCAGATAATCCGCCACACCCGACAGGCGTGTGTGCACATCGCCGCCACCCAGATCCTCGGCGCTAACAACCTCACCCGTTGCAGCTTTGACCAATGGTGGCCCTGCCAGAAAGATCGTGCCCTGTTCCTTTACGATGATCGTCACATCGGACATCGCAGGTACATAGGCCCCACCCGCCGTGCATGATCCCATCACCACGGCAATCTGAGGGATACCCTTCGCGCTCATCCGCGCCTGATTGTAGAAAATACGGCCAAAATGGTCGCGGTCGGGGAACACCTCATCCTGATTGGGCAGGTTCGCGCCGCCGCTGTCGACCAGATAGATGCAGGGCAGATGGTTTTCCTCGGCAATCTCCTGCGCGCGCAGGTGCTTTTTGACAGTCATCGGATAATAGGTGCCGCCCTTCACGGTGGCATCGTTACACACCACCATGACTTCGCGCCCCTGCACCCGGCCAATCCCCGCAATCACCCCGGCACATGGCGCGGCATCACCATACATCCCATGCGCCGCTGTCGCGCCGATTTCCAAAAACGGAGACCCCGGATCAAGCAGGTTCGCCACCCGCCTGCGCGGCAACATCTTGCCCCGAGATTCATGCCGCGCGCGGGATTTCTCGCCGCCCCCCATACGGGCTGCCTCGGCGGCGGCAGAGATCTGCGCCAGCGCGTCGAGATGAGCGGCGCGGTTTGTCTTGAAGCCCTCGGAGGCGGGCATGGCTTTGGATGTGAGTTTCATTTTCGTTCACCCTCCAGCAGCCGGTCTGCATACCGCAAATCCAGCCACCTCAAAGTTGCATTCTTTAATTGGCACTGTTTTTCAGACAAATCGGCACCGCAAATTGCTTGAGTAACTTCCGAAGCACGCTGCAAAGCATTGGCATACGAAAATCGCCTGACTTCCGTTAGGTTCGGGTTCACAGGCAATGATTTCGAAATTTCTTCACTTCGAAATAGAATATGCTCAACCAAAATGTCGTGACATATCTCGCCATAAGAGTTCGACTGCTCCCGTGTACAATATTCCAACGCTAACAAGACACAGTCGGTTTCCAGTTCGGTTTTCGAAACCGTCATCACCGTTTCTTCGCTGAGTCGCGCGCACCCATCTAACCAATCTTCAACGCCGAGGACGGGCTCATGGAACTGACTCGGATCATCGTCAGTACTCAGTGCTGCTGACGGAAAGATCAGAGCGACCGAGGCCGACCATAGTAACCTGCTTATGACGCGAGTCTCTCTCACGAACCAATCTCCCCCGCCGCCCGCGCCTTCAATTCCTTCCGGATCACCTTCCCCGTCACCGTCATCGGCAGTTCCTCCAGAAACGCCACCTCGCGCGGATAGGAATAGTGCGCCAAACGGTCTTTGACCCAATCCTGCAACTCCTGCTCTGCAGCCTCGGCTCCCGGCTTCAGCACCACATAGGCCTTGACAATCTCGGTTCGCAGCGGATCGGGTTTGCCGACCACGCCTACCGTCGCCACTGCCGGGTGGGTCAGCAGGCAGTCCTCGATCTCGGCCGGGCCAATGCGGTAACCCGCCGAGGTAATCACGTCGTCATCGCGCCCTACGAAACGCAGATAGTCGCCCTCCCACACGCCGCGATCACCGGTGATCAGCCAGTCGCCCCGGAACTTGTCGGCAGTCGCTTCGGGGCGATTCCAGTACTCCAGCAGCATCGAGGCCGAGCCGCGCCGGATGGCCACGTCGCCCTCTTCACCGGTCGGGTTGCCGTCTTCATCAATCACCGCAACCTCATGCCCTGGCACCGGTTGGCCGATACAGCCGGGACGCACAGGGAAATCTTCGGCGCAAGATGATACGACCATGTTGCACTCGGTCTGACCGTAGAACTCGTTGATAGTCAGACCAAACGCCTGCCGCCCCCAGGCCAACATCTCGGCCCCCAGCGGCTCACCACCCGATGCAACCGAGCGCAGGCCAGGGATCACCTGATCCGCTGCCTTGAGCATTCGCAGCGCCGTTGGTGGGAAAAAGACGTTCCGCACCCCGCCACGCGCGATGATGTCAGCGCAGGCCTCGGGGGTGAATTTCTCAAGCCGCGCGGCAACGACGGGAATGCCCAGCGCAAGACCCGGCATCAGCACGTCGAACAGCCCGCCGATCCACGCCCAATCCGCCGGGGTCCAAAGACAGTCACCTTCGCGCAAGTGATTATGGCTGATCGAAACTCCCGGCAGATGCCCGGTCAGAACCCGGTGTCCATGCAGCGCGCCCTTCGGGCTGCCGGTGGTGCCCGAGGTGTAGATCAACACTGCCGGATCATCTGGGCTGGTCGCGACGAATGGTACAGCAAGGCCTTCCTCGCCAATTTCCGACGCGATCAAAGGCGCAGCCAGATCACCCAACAGATCAGCCCCTTCGGCGTCGGTCAGCACAATCCGGGCACCTGCGTCACTGACCCGCGACCGCAACGCGTCCTGCTTGAACAGTTTGAACAAAGGGACCGACACCGCGCCGATCTTCCAGATCGCCAGATGGGCCGCCGCACACCAGGGAGATTGGCTTAGCAATACTCCAACGCGATCACCGGGCTGCACATGGCGCAATAATGCTCGGGCTATTCCGTCCGTCATTTGCGACAGCTGCGCATAGCTGATGCGCTGCGGGTCCGGTCCGGTTAAATCGA
>NZ_JBXWQZ010000051.1:0-35113 GCF_059612645.1 Ruegeria sp. YKSF131
CAGACAACTCGCCTTCCAGTTCCGAAATACCACCCAGCAAATCGTAATCAGATATGGCCTTGCCGTCCGACAGCGCATGTTCCGCAGCCAGAATCACGTCAGATCTGGCCCCGAACGCCAAAAGATCGGCAATCGGCATACCATCCGATACGGCGGCACGATCCTGATCCGCTGCACGCATTTCTTCGGACAACTCGGTCCAGCGGTCCTGTCTGGCCAGATAGCGCCCATGTTCGATTGTAGAATGTCCAATCAGATTGTCGCAATTCGATGTCGCCACAGGAATGTTGAGCTGCCCATGTTCAGGCAGGGCAGCGGCCAGCGCAGATTTCGTTGCGCACAGATCTTCTGAGGCGTCCGTGGGATTGGATATGGGCTGGGCAAACAACGCCCTTAACGACCGAAACATGGTAAAACTCAAAACTGTAAAAACACTTAACTGAGTCTGAAGTCTGGCGAGGTATCAGGCTCAATTCAAGTGATTTGCTCAATAAACTTTGTTTTTTGTGTCCAATGCGTCCGTAGATCACGCAGTGTTTCAGAAAACAGTGAAATGATGACGGTTTACGCGAAAACCTGCCTGTTTCAGAATGGCTTCCAGATCCCGATGCGGAGGCAGAGACTCATCTGGCAGCCGGATTCGTTTCCCGGATTTCAGGACGATGGATACGCGAACGGAAAAGTCCCACCGGGTGTCAAATTGGAAATGGTCGATATCCCGCATTGGGATGTCGCCCTTACGATTACCCGTGAACCAGCACACTGCATCCGCGTCCAGCTGCACCCCGGCGCTGGTGTTCTGGATCACGTCCCATAGCGCTGGGAGGGTGGCCAGAGACAGCAGGCCAACAACCCACCAAGCCGCGTCGAACAGGATGACCAGAGCCAGCAGGGTCGCGTAGATGCTTGCCAGAATGACCAGTGTTCGCGTGTTCCGGTTGCGACGGGTAAAGCTGTAGGGTGTCATGCGCCGAGGATGCGGGATACCATTTCCGTCGTGTCGCGCGACAGGTTCGGAGTTTCCGCAATGCGGGACAATTGTGCGCGCATCAGGTCCTGACGCCCGGCGTCGTACCGTTTCCAGGTCTGGAAGGCAGAACACATCCGTGCCGTGGTTTGCGGGTTCACAGGATCAAGGCGGATCAGCCAATCGGCCAGCAGGCTGTACCCGGCACCATCCGGCTGGTGGAACCCTGCGTGGTTCATCGCCAGCGCGCCCATGACAGCGCGGAACCTGTTCGGGTTCTTCCAGTTGAAGTCGGGATGCCAGGTCAATGCCTTCGCTGCTTCCGGTGTCGCCTCTGGTGCGGCCATGGTCACCTGCAAGCCAAACCATTTGTCCATGACCAGCCGGTCATGCTGCCATTGGTCATAGAAGGCGGCCAGCTGCGCCTCGCCCTTGCGGGCGCGCAGCAGGCAGGACAGGGCGGTCAGTTGCAGGGTCATGTTATCCGCTTTGGCATACACAGTGGCCGCCATTGCCCCTCCGTCCAGACGAGAAGTCAGCGCCAGTGCCGCGCTGCCAAGGGCGCGTTTTCCGGATTGCTCGGCATCCGGGCTGTAGGGGCCATCCACCAACGCCTCGCTGTGCAGACGGGGCAGCAGATCCTGCACGTGCTGTGCCGTGGCCTGCCGCAGCGTTTCGACCGCCGACCAGATTGCCATCGGATCTGGCGTGTGACCGCGTTCATGCAAAGCCGCAGCCAGTTCGGATTGCGTCGGCAGCCCAAGCATCAAGGCGCGATAGGCCGGGTCCAGCGTGTCGTCGCGCAGCACGGCCAGCAGCCCGTCAAGGTAATCGGCGTCTGGGGTTGCCTCGTCCAAGATCATCCGCAGCAAGGTGTTTTGCGCCAGCGATCTGCCAGCCTGCCAGCGGTTGAACGGATCTGTGTCATGCGCCAGCAGAAACGCGCGTTCGGCGTTTGAATGATCGTGTTCCAGAATGACCGGTGCCGAGAAATCGCGCAGGATCGAAGCTGTGGGCCTTGTCGCAAGCCCGGTGAACTGAAAGCTCTGCTCGGCCTCTGTCAGTTCCAGCACTTCAGTCGTGCGGACCTCATCCCCGTTTGGCCCCAGCAGGCCAACAGCGACCGGGATCACCTGGGGCAGTTTCTCTGCCTGACCCGGTGTGGGATCGGTGCGCTGTTTCAGTGTCAGGGTATAGGTCCCGTCGGCCCAATCTTCAGATACGGTCAAACGCGGCGTGCCCGATTGGCTGTACCACCGTTTGAACTGGGTCAGGTCGCGGCCTGTGGTGTCTTCGAACACCTTCAGCCAATCCTCGATCGTGCAGGCCTGCCCGTCATGGCGGTCAAAATAGAGGTCCAGCGCCTTTGCATAGGCCTCATCCCCGACCAGCCGTTTCAACATGCCGATCACTTCGGCACCTTTTTCGTAAACGGTGGCCGTGTAGAAATTGTTGATCTCCTGAAAGCTTTCGGGCCGGACCGGGTGCGAGAGCGGGCCGTTATCCTCGGGGAATTGCCGCGCCCGCAGGTCGATGGCGTCGTGTATGCGCTTTACGGGGGCCGAGCGCATGTCGGATGTGAACTGTGCATCGCGGAAGACGGTCAGGCCTTCTTTCAGACACAGCTGGAACCAGTCGCGGCAGGTGATGCGGTTGCCCGTCCAGTTGTGGAAATACTCATGCGCGATGATCGCCTCGATCCGTTCGAAATTGGCATCGGTCGAGGTTTCAGGACTGGCCAGAACAGCCGAAGAGTTAAAGATGTTCAGCCCCTTGTTTTCCATCGCGCCCATGTTGAAGTCATCGACGGCGACGATGTTGAAGACGTCCAGATCGTATTCCCGGCCATAGACATCTTCGTCCCATTTCATGGACTTCTTCAGCGCCTCCATTCCGAAGGCGCATTTGCCCTCATCCCCCTGGCGTACCCACAGGTTCAACGCCACATCCCGGCCTGATCTGGTGGTGAACCGGTCGGGATGGGCCACAAGATCCCCAGCGACAAGCGCAAACAGATAGGCAGGCTTGGGCCACGGGTCGGTCCATTCGGCCCATCCTTCGCCCTTGCCCGAGGGGTTGCCGTTCGACAGCAGAACCGGCAGGTCGCCATTGATACGCACGGTAAAGGTGGACATGACATCGGGGCGATCCGGGTAATACGTGATCTTGCGGAAACCCTCCGCCTCGCACTGGGTGCAATACATGCCGTTCGACATATAAAGCCCCTCCAACGCCGTGTTGTTGCCCGGATCGATCTCAACTTCGGCTTCCCAGATGAACGGAGCGTCGGGGACATCGGCGGTCAGGCCCTTGTCCGTGACGTCAGGCGAAACTTCGGTTCCGTTAATGGAGGCGCGGATCAGGTTCAGATCCTCGCCATGCAGGAAAAAGGTGCGGTCGGAGGCGTCGGGGTTTGGACGAAACGCGATACGCGACGTGACCCGTGTTGCATGTGCCGACAGATCGAAGGTCAGGTGCACGCTGTCCAGCAGATAACCAAATGGAGTGTAGTCTTTCAGGAAGATCGTGGTGGGGGCAGCGTCGCGCATGGGGGCCTCGCATCGGTTCGTGTCTGGCGCGACGTTAGGGGCATCGTTCCAGAGCTGCAACTGGCCCCCGCCATTCCCTTGTTGTTTTTGAAACAGCTTCCGTTCGATCCGAATAACCCTAACGCAAAGTCGAAAGTTGCCTATCGGAAACTTTCGGCCTAAGTCACTTACGCATACAATGGCACACAATCGCAGGAGAGCAGGAAGATGAGTGGCAGACAAACCCTGAGCGGGCTGCAGATCGATCCAATACTGGCAGAGTTTATCGAGACGCGGGCATTGCCGGGTACGGGTGTGTCGGCGCAGGATTTCTGGGCGGGTCTGGCGCGACTGGTGTCTGAACTGGGGCCGAAAAACCGCGCGCTTCTGGCCAAGCGGGCCGAAATACAAGGGCGCATCGATGGCTGGCATATTGCGCGCAAGGGTCAGAGCATTGATCCCACTGACTATCAGGAATTTCTGAAGGAAATCGGCTATCTGGTCGATGAAGGCGCGGATTTCCAGATCGAAACAACGAATGTCGACCCCGAGATCGCTCTGACACCGGGGCCGCAGCTTGTTGTGCCGATCACCAACGCACGCTTTGCGCTGAACGCGGCGAATGCGAGATGGGGCAGCCTGTATGATGCGCTTTATGGCACCGATGCGATAGGCGATCTGCCAACAGGCGGTGGGTATGATGCGGCGCGCGGTGCACGGGTGATTGCATGGGCGAAAGCCTTTCTGGATGACGCTGTACCTCTGGCTGGTGGGTCTTGGGCCGACGTGTCGGGACTGCATGTCGAAGAAGGTGCTCTTTCCCCGGCACTGGCAAACCCCGATCAATTTGTTGGTTTCGGTGGCGCGGCAGACAAGCCGGCTTTTGTGCTTCTGAAAAACAATGGCCTGCATATTCAGATCATAATCGATCCGACTGGAGCCATCGGTGCCTCTGATCCCGCAGGTATAGCAGACGTCCGGCTGGAATCCGCTCTTTCAACGATTATGGACTGCGAGGACTCGGTCGCTTGTGTTGATGCGGCGGATAAGGTCGTTGCCTATGGCAACTGGCTGGGTCTGATGAAGGGTGATCTGACCGAAGACGTCACCAAGGGCGACACCACGTTTACCCGCAAGCTGGCAGAGGATCTGACTTTCACCACACCGACAGGTGAGCAGGCGACCCTGAAAGGCCGGTCGCTGATGCTGGTGCGGAATGTCGGCCACCTGATGACGAACCCGGCCGTTCTGGACGCCGAAGGGCGCGAGATTGGCGAAGGGTTGATGGACGCACTCTGCACCACTCTGATCGCAATGCATGACCTGCAACGGGATGGGGGGAACTCGGTCGAAGGGTCGGTTTATGTTGTGAAGCCCAAGATGCACGGGCCGGAAGAGGTTGCCTTTGCGGTCGAGATTTTCGACATGGTCGAAGACATTCTGGGTCTGCCGCGCAACACCGTAAAGCTGGGGATCATGGATGAGGAGCGCCGCACGTCGGTAAACCTGAAAGAGTGCATTCGCGCCGCGAAATCGCGCGTCGCCTTTATCAACACCGGTTTCCTGGACCGGACGGGGGATGAGATTCATACCTCGATGGAGGCCGGGCCGATGCTGCCCAAGGGCGACATCAAGAACACGCCCTGGATTGCGTCTTATGAAGACCGCAATGTCGATATCGGTTTGGCCTGTGGCCTGAAAGGCAAGGCGCAGATTGGCAAAGGCATGTGGGCGATGCCGGACCGGATGGGCGACATGCTTGAGGCCAAGATCGGTCACCCGCTGGCTGGTGCGACCTGCGCCTGGGTGCCGTCGCCCACAGCTGCGACGCTGCACGCCACACATTACCACAAGGTCAACGTACTGGCCCGTCAGGACGAGATCGCAATGGCGGGTGCCCGAGGAACACTTGACGATTTGCTGACCATTCCCCTGCTGGGGGGGCGCAATCTTGGCGACGCAGAAATCTCGCGCGAGGTCGAGAATAATGCACAAGGCATTCTGGGCTATGTCGTGCGTTGGGTCGATCAGGGCGTGGGATGTTCCAAAGTCCCCGACATCAATGACATCGGGTTGATGGAAGACCGTGCGACCTGCCGAATTTCGTCTCAGGCACTGGCCAACTGGTTGCATCATGGCATTGTCGACGAGGCACAGGTGATGGCTGCGATGCAGAAAATGGCGGCTGTCGTGGATCGCCAGAATGCAAGTGATCCGGGTTATGTCCCGATGGCGCCGGGCTTTAACGGAATCGCTTTTCAGGCGGCTTGTGACCTTGTGTTCAAAGGTCGTGTGCAGCCCTCGGGCTACACCGAGCCGGTCCTGCACGCGCGCCGTCTGGAATTGAAGGCGGCCACAGCGTAAAACGAAGGGGGCGATCCGCCCCCCTTTTCTTCTTTCGACATGCAGACACAGGAATGCACATGGAAGTTTCCCTTCGCAAAGCCCGTACCATTATCCGCAAAGCACTTGAGAAAGGCCGCGAGATGGAGCTGAAGCCACTTTCAGTGGTTGTTCTGGACGCAGGCGGCCACGTCATCGCGTTCGAGCGCGAGGATGATGCCGCACCGGGCCGCTTTGCGATTGCGCATGGCAAGGCATATGGCTCTGTCATGCTGGGTATGGCGGGCACGGCACAGATGCAGCGGGCCGAGGCGCAAGCCTACTTTATGGCGGCGGTAAACGGAGTGTATGGCGGGCAGGTCGTACCAGTTCCGGGCGGGGTCTTGCTGCGGGGGCGAAAAGGGGACGTGATCGGTGCCGTAGGGGTGACCGGCGACACGTCAGAAAACGATGCTGCCGTTGCGATGGCGGGAATTGAGGCCGCCGGGTTGGACGGAGAGATATAGATCCGACCAAAGAGAGCAGCTCCGTCAAAGTAATGACTTGGCGCATGTTCCCAACTTGAAGTTTGGTGCTGGGAAAACGTGCCGGGACTGGACTGAATGTCGGGAGAAAATTTGTGCACCCCTGAACACGTCCCTGCGCTGTCACGCAGGAGGTGTATTCTTGCACGACTGTGAAGCTGCGGTTAGCTTCCTTTCCAAGGGGATGAATAACAAGGAAAGCGGAATGTCTCGACCCGTTGTTGGTATTATCGGCAACTCATACCTCATGAACGATCAATACCCGACCCATGCAGGGGGGACGATGAACTCTGACGCTGTGGCGAACGTATCGGGATGTTTGCCGCTGCTGATCCCCGCCGATCCCCGATATGTATCGGTTGAGGAGTTGCTGGAGGTTTGCGACGGGTTCCTTCTGACCGGCGGCCGCCCCAATGTGCATCCCGAAGAATATGGTGAACCTGCAACCGAGGCGCATGGAGAGTTTGACCGCGCGCGTGACGCAATCACCTTGCCGCTGGTTCGGGCCTGTGTGGACCGGGGTCAGCCGTTTCTGGGTATTTGCCGCGGATTTCAAGAGGTCAACGTGGCCATGGGCGGAACGCTCTATCCGGAAATTCGCGATTTGCCGGGGCGGATGAACCACCGGATGCCGCCCGATGGTACACTTGAGGAAAAATTTGCACTGCGCCATGTTGTGAAACTGACCAAAAATGGTGTGTTCCACGACTTGTTTGGTGCGCAGGAGGTCATGACCAACACGCTGCACGGGCAGGGGATCAAGTGCATCGGACAGCGTGTGGTGATCGATGGGCATGCGCCGGACGGAACGCCCGAGGCAATTTATGTCAAGGATGCGCCCGGTTTCACGCTGTCCGTGCAATGGCATCCCGAATGGGATGCGATCAACGACCCGGTTTCACGCCCCTTGTTCGAAGCCTTCGGCATGGCTGTGCGGGGATGGGCGGCGGGGATTGCCTGTCAGGCAGTTCAGAAATCAGCCTGACTTGGGCACCGGACCGTGCGGGTGCGCGACGGGCCGGTGAAGGGGAAGGTAAATGGCAATCAGACCAGCAGGTTGAACTGATTGACCAGCGGCAGGCTGCGCGCACGTTTGCCGGTCAGATCAAACAGAGCGTTGCCCAGTGCGGGCATCGAGGGGGGCGTGCCGGGCTCACCAGCGCCGCCCATATGGCGATTGGTTTCCAGAACGCGCACCTCGACTTGTGGCGCAGTATGCATACGAAGGGCGTCATAGTCGGGGAAGTTGAACTGCTCGACTTCCCCGCCGGCAAAGGTGATCGCGCCGAAACATGCGGCAGACAGGCCATACATCATGCCGCCAAACATCTGCGCCTTGACGTTTTCCGGGTCCAGCGCCAGCCCCATGTCGCAGGCGATCCAGGCCTTGTGAATGCGGATGGCACCGTCTTCGTCGACAACTTCGATAACCTGAGCCACCGGCGTGCCGAAGCTGTAGGTGAAGGCTACGCCACGGCCTACGCCGTCAGGTGTTTTCCCGGTCCAGTTGGACATTTCCTTGACCGCTTCCAGACATCCGGCAGACGGGGCGTGTTCGGTTCTCATTAGCTCTAGCCGGAAGTCCAGCGGGTCGCGCCCTGCGGCATGGGCCAATTCGTCCATGAAGGTCTCGTGGAAAAAGCCGTTGTGGCTGTTGCCGACCGAACGCCAGAAGCCTACCGGGACAGCCAGATCAGCGACGTGGCCGCTCATCCGGTAGTTTGGCACGGCGTAAGGTTGGTTGAAGAACCCTTCGACCAGCACTTTGTCGGGTCCGCCTCCAGGGAAGCCGGTGTAACGCTCGACCGCCTGTTGCGTGCAGGACTGTGCCGCAACCTTGCCGTCAATGAGAACGGCTTTGCCGTCCTGAACAGCGCCGCGCATCCGGGCGATGGCGCCGGGGCGGAAGTAGTCGTGACGCATGTCTTCTTCGCGGCTCCAGGTTGTCTGGACCGGTATGCCAGGCACGGCCATCGCGACCTTGGTGGCGATTTCCCCAAAATCCAGCTCACCCCGGCGGCCAAACCCACCCCCCAGATAGGTGGTGTGAATCTGAACAGCCTCAGTGTCCAGATTTGCGGTATTCGCAGCGCGAAACCGGATCAGCGTCGGGGCCTGATTGCCGCACCACAGCTCCAGAGCATCGCCGGTATAGAGCGCGGTGGCATTCATCGGCTCCATCGTGGCGTGCGCCAGATAGGGCACTTGGTATTCGGCAGTGATCTCGGTCGCGCCATCCGGCGTCATGCTGACATCGCCATCGTCGCGCATAGTCGAGTTCGGCGCGTCGTCAAACGCCTCGGCAATCTTTGAGAAAATGCCGTCCGTATCAGGTGGATATGGCGCATCGCCCCAGTCGATCTCAACAGCCTCAACCGCCTGGTTGGCCAGCCATGTGTTGTTCGCGATCACGGCAACACCAGTGCCCAGATCAACAACCTTCTCGACCCCGGGCATGGAGATTGCAGCACTGTCTTCAAAGCTGTTCATCGCGCCACCCAGTTTGGGGTTCATGCGCACGGCAGCAAATTTCATACCGGGCAGGCGAACATCGATGCCAAACTCGGCAGTGCCTGTCACTTTGCCCATCATGTCCAGTCGCGGTTGTGTCCGGCCCAGATAACGCCATTGGGACGGGTCTCGCAAAGGTACCTCGACGGGTTCCAGTCCGGACGCTTCCACTGCAAGATCGGTATAAGCGATCTTGTCACCGTTCGGGGCGATGACATGGCCTGAAGCTGTTTTCAGGTCTGAGGGCGCGACCCCCAACCGATCAGCGGCGGCGCGTTTCAGCGTTTCACGGGCCGAAGCGCCGGCTTGCCGCATCCTCTCGAACCCGTCCTTCATCGAGGTTGAGCCGCCTGTGACTTGCAGGCTTAGGGCCTTGCCAAGAACACCCAGTGCTTCACCTAAGTTGTGCTGGAAGTCCGAGATGTCGTAGCCCTTGTTTGGCAGTCCCTCGCCCATCATGGCTGAGTTGTAATAGGCGGTTGCTGCCGGACCGTGCAGGACGGTGATTTGATCCAGATCGACATCCAGTTCTTCGGCGATCAGCGCGGCCCACGTGGTTTTCACGCCCTGTCCCATCTCGGCACGGGGCGCGAACAGGGTGACGCCATTCTGATCGATCAGCACGAAGGGGTTCAGTGTCGCTTCACCTTCTTTCGGTTTCAGCGGGTTGGGGGCAGGGCGGGTGACATAATACGCGCCAAAGGCGACGCCGCCAACAATTGCGGCTGAGCCGATCAGGAACGTACGGCGGAAAATTTTGCCAACAGAAGCCATCTCTTATGCCTCCTTCAACTTGGATGCTGCGTCGTGGATCGCGGCCCGGATGCGAGGGTAGGTGCCACAGCGGCACAGGTTTCCCTGCATCGCCTCATCGATCTCTGCGTCCGTGGGCGCAGGGTTTTGCGCAAGCAGGGCAGCGGCCTGCATGATCTGGCCCGACTGGCAATAGCCACATTGCGCCACCTGATGATCAGCCCAGGACTGCTGGATCGTAGCCAGCGCTTCTGGCGTTCCGACGCCTTCGATTGTGGTCACCTCGCCCCAGACATTCGACAGCGCCACCTGGCATGAGCGTACGGCCTCGCCATCGATATGAACCGTACAGGCCCCGCAAGCGGCGACGCCACAGCCGAACTTGGTGCCGGTCAGGCCAACCTCATCCCTCAGAACCCAAAGCAGGGGGACATCATCCGGCAGGTCGATCTGATGGGGAGTTCCGTTAATCTTCAGGGCCGTCGCCATGGCGCACCTTTTTGTATCTGTGGAAGGTGCTGACATAATGGTTGTAAAGTGTCAGTCTGTCAATTGACAAATTAAACAAAGAATGTCAGAGATTTTCTTATGAAAGATACGAGTGACGAATCCCGGCAGAAAGCGATCCTAGCATCTGCTTTTCAGGCCTTTTCCGCATACGGGTTCCGCAAGACCTCGATGGATGACATTGCGCGCGGTGCAGGGATGTCGCGGCCAGCGGTCTATCTGTATTTCAGGAACAAGGAAGCGATCGTTCGCAAGCTGACCGAACGGCATTACGAGGAAAAGACCGTAGCGGTGGCCGAGGCGTTGAACGGCGAAGGCTCGGTTTCGGACATTGCCAGGAAGGCGATCCATGCCCAGACCGAGGGTATGGCTGCGATTTTGGCGTCGCCGCATGGGCTTGAGATGCTGGACACAACCAAATCCATGGCCATCGATATTGTCGAGCGGGGCGAAGGGGAACTTGCCGCGCTTTATGCCGAATGGCTGAGGCGAGAGCAGGATACTGGCCGCGTTCGCCTGTTCGACACGCCTGAAGAGACGGCGAAAACACTTACGGTCACGCTGAAGGGGATCAAGCTGACTGCGTCAGACGCCGAGGAATTTGAAAGGCGCACCAACCAGTTGGCGGCCCTGATCGGGGCCGGGCTGGAAATCAGGTAACGCGCTGTCGGGATTTGTACTCGGGCGTGTCCCAAAGCTTGTTCTGCATGACATCCGCCAGAATCCCGACTGCACGCTCGACATCACTTTCATCGATATACAGCGGCGTGAAACCAAACCGCATTGTGTCAGGTGCGCGGAAATCTCCGACGACACCACGCGCGATCAGCGCTTGCATCGCGGCGTAGCCTTCCTTGAAGCGGAATGAAACCTGACTGCCACGCTGCTCGGGAACACGCGGGCTGTCCAATTGCAAGTCGGGGCAGGTCGCCTCGACCCGACAGATGAAAAGCTCGGTCAATTCAATGGATTTGGCGCGCACATCCGCCATGTCGGCCATATCCCAGATATCCATGGCCGCCGAAAGTGCGGTCATTTGGATGATCGGAGGTGTTCCAACGCGCATACGCTCAATCCCGCTTCCGGGCCGATAGTCCAGGTCAAAGGCAAAGGGCGCTTCGTGCCCCAGCCAGCCGGACAGGGCCGGGCGCACACTATCTGCCAGTCGGGGCGCAACATAAATGAAAGCGGGCGCACCGGGGCCGCCATTGAGGTATTTATAAGTGCACCCGACTGCGAAATCGGCATTGCACCCTGCAAGGTCAACGGGGATAGCACCTGCGGAATGCGCCAGATCCCAAACCGTCACGACACCATTGGCATGGGCCAGTTCCGTCAGCGCTTTCATGTCGTGCATCCGGCCCGTACGGTAATCCACTTCGGTCAGCATCAGGACCGCGACCTCTTCTGTGATTGCATCTGCGACGCCCTGCGGGTCGACGACGCGCAGTTCGTATGCGCCCCCAAGGGATCGCAGCAGGCCATCGACCATGTACAGGTCTGACGGAAAGTTCCCATTGTCGGAAAGCACAACCTTGCGGGTCGGGTTCAGTTCAAGAGCAGAGGACACGGCCTGATAAACCTTGATCGACAGGGTGTCGCCGGTCACGACGCTGCCCGGCTCGGCACCGATCAGGCGGCCAATTCGATCTCCAAGCCCAGTGGGAAGGCCCATCCAACCGGCCTTGTTCCAGCCGGTGATCAGCATTTGCCCCCATTCCTCGGTCAGCATGTTCTGCACACGAGACGCAGCCGTTTTAGGCAGCGGACCCAACGAGTTGCCGTCCAGATAAATCACGCCCTCGGGCAGGTCGAACATGGCTTTGGTTGCTGCAAAATCGGTCATGAAGGTTCACTCACTTGTGTGGTCGTCTTTTGTTGCATTTGGGGTAGCCGATCCTGACATGTCTGTCTATCGATGCGACATACTGGTCTTTTGCCAATCTGGCCGAAAAACGGTAGGACGTCGGTCAGAAGCGACATATACCCGACACTGTCGTCGCTCATGAGGGATTGGAATGCGCTGGATAGATGTACCGCCGGTTTGGTTGATCGCTTTCGCGGCGCTGGCATGGGCGCAAGCCAGATACATGGCGCTGGGTCTGTCTCTTGAGAGTGGCCTGACCGACCTTCTCAGCGGAGTTCTAATCGGCGGCGGCCTTCTGATGGCCGTTCTAGCCATTGTCGAGTTTCGCCGCCACAAAACAACCGTCATTCCCCATGAGACACCGACCGCGATGGTGCAAACGGGCATCTACAAACGCAGTCGAAACCCGATCTACGTCGGTGACGTTCTGATTCTTGCGGGTTTGATCCTGCGGTTTGACGCCGTGTTGTCACTGGTTTTGGTTCCAGTCTTCGTCTGGGTGCTGGAGCGCCGGTTTATCCTGCCGGAAGAAGACCGCCTGCGCCGGCAGTTCCGCACGGATTTCGCACGCTACGAACGCAAGACGCGGCGTTGGATCTAATGTGGCTGATTTCGTGATGTCACGTAAAAAATGCTGCACTTGCGAAATAATGTTGCGCAGGATACATCTTTGCTTAACAAAGAATACCGACCACCCGCTCGGACAGAGTAAAAATTAGGGGGACTGCCAGTGAAGATAGGCACGCCAAAGGAAATACTGGACGGTGAGAGCCGGGTTGCAATGACGCCCGACTCGGCCGTGCAATTGCAGAAGCTGGGCTATGAGTGCCTGATCGAGAAAGGCGCGGGCGCGGCTGCCGGTTTTTCGGATGCCGCATACGAGGCCGTAGGCGTTGAGGTGGTCAAGACCGCAGCGTCGCTGTGGAAGACCGCGGATATCATTGCCAAGGTTCGGATCCCGACTGAGGCCGAACTGAAACGGTTGACCAAGGGCAAGACCCTGATTTCGTTCTTCAATCCTGCGGGCAACGAAGAAGGAATGGAGCTGGCCAAATCCAAGGGCGCCAACGTGATCGCCATGGAGATGGTGCCACGCATCTCGCGTGCGCAGAAGATGGACGCGCTGTCGTCGATGGCAAATATCGCGGGCTATCGCGCCGTGATCGAGGCAGGCAACAACTTTGGCCGTTTCTTCACCGGTCAGGTGACCGCCGCCGGTAAAGTTCCTCCTGCCAAGGTGCTGATCGTTGGGGCCGGTGTGGCCGGTCTGGCCGCAATCGGGACGTCCACGTCGCTGGGCGCGATCACCTACGCGTTCGACGTGCGCCCTGAAGTGGCCGAACAGGTCGAATCGATGGGGGCGGAGTTCGTCTATCTGGACTTCGAAGAAGAGCAGCAGGATGGCGCGGCCACAGGCGGTTATGCCTCGGTCCAGTCGGAAGAATTCCGCAACGCCCAGCTGGCCAAGTTCCGCGAACTTGCGCCCGAGATGGACATCGTGATCACCACCGCCCTTATCCCCAACCGTCCGGCGCCCAAGCTGTGGCTGGAGGATATGGTCAAGGCGATGAAGCCGGGTTCGGTCATCATCGACCTTGCAGCCGAGCGTGGCGGTAACGTCGAAGGCACTGTGCCGGATGAGAAAGTCGTAACCGATAATGGCGTGACCATAATCGGTTATACAGACTTCCCCAGCCGGATGGCGGCACAATCCTCGTCGCTTTATGCAACCAACATCCGTCACATGATGACTGACCTGACGCCCGAGAAGGACGGTCAGATCAATCACAACATGGAAGATGACGTGATCCGCGGCGCAACCGTGACCCATGCGGGTGAGATTACCTTCCCGCCGCCACCGCCCAAGATTCAGGCGATTGCGGCGCAGAAAAAGCCCGAGGTCAAGGAACTGACCCCGGAAGAGAAAAAGGCGCAGGAGATTGCGGCCTTCAAGGCGCAGACCAAGCAGCAGTTCACCCTTTTGGGTGTTGGTGGCGCGCTGATGCTGCTGGTGGGGCTGGTTGCCCCGGCCAGCTTCATGCAGCATTTCATCGTCTTCGTGCTGGCCATTTTCGTTGGCTTCCAGGTGATCTGGAATGTCTCGCACAGCCTGCACACGCCGCTGATGGCGATCACCAACGCGATCTCGTCGATCATTATCGTTGGGGCGTTGATGCAGATCGGATCGGGGTCGTTCCTGGTCATTCTGCTGGCGGCGCTGTCCGTCTTCATGGCCGGGATCAACATTTTCGGCGGCTTCCTCGTAACCCGGCGCATGCTCGCCATGTTCCAGAAATCTTAAGGAGGCCGGGCACATGGAATTTGGCTTCACCACTGCCGCCTACGTTGTTGCGGCTGTTCTGTTCATCCTTTCCCTTGGCGGGTTGTCGAACCAGGAAAGCGCCAAGCGCGCGGTCTGGTACGGCATCGTCGGCATGGCGCTGGCGGTCTTTGCCACACTGGTTGGCCCCGGTTCTGGCCTGTGGCTGCTGTCGATCCTGCTGATCATTGGCGGCGGTCTGATCGGTCAATACGTGGCGCAGCGCGTCCAGATGACCGAGATGCCGCAGCTGGTGGCCGCGATGCATTCACTCGTCGGTCTGGCCGCTGTGTTTGTGGGTTTCAATGCACATTTTGAAATCGGCAACGTGGCACAGGTCATGGCGATTGCGGATACGGCGAAAGAGGCGGATCTGCATGATCTGGGCACATTTGCCAAACTGATCGCCAAGAAGACACCGGCCGAACTGGCAATCCTGCACGTGGAACTGTTCCTTGGTATCTTTATCGGTGCGATCACCTTTACCGGTTCGGTCGTGGCCTATGGCAAGTTGGCGGGCAAAGTGACCTCGGCGGCGACAAAGCTGCCCGGTGGTCATGCGCTGAACGCGGCGGCAGCGGGCCTCTCGCTGATCTGTCTGATCTGGTACACCGCGTCTGGCGGGCTGTTGCCGCTGATCCTGATGACCCTGGCCGCTCTGTTCATCGGTTATCACCTGATCATGGGCATCGGTGGCGCGGACATGCCAGTGGTTGTGTCGATGCTGAACAGCTATTCGGGCTGGGCCGCGGCGGCGATTGGTTTCTCGCTGGGCAATGACCTGCTGATCGTGGTCGGCGCGCTGGTGGGCTCAAGCGGTGCGATCCTGTCCTACATCATGTGCAAGGCGATGAACCGTCACTTTGTCAGCGTGATCCTGGGCGGCTTTGGTGGCCCGCAGGGTGAACAGATGGCTGTTGAGGGAGAGCAGGTGGCTATTGAGGCTGATGGCGTGGCTGCAGCCTTGAACGATGCCGACAGTGTAATCATCATTCCCGGCTACGGGATGGCGGTTGCGCAGGCACAGCAATCGGTCAGTGAACTGGTCCGTAAGCTGCGCGCCAAAGGTAAAGAGGTGCGTTTCGCGATCCACCCGGTCGCGGGTCGTTTGCCGGGTCACATGAACGTGCTGCTGGCCGAGGCGAAGGTGCCCTATGATATCGTTCTGGAAATGGACGAGATCAATGATGACTTCCCGGACACGGATGTGGCCATCGTTATCGGCTCGAACGACATCGTGAACCCTGCGGCGCAGGAAGATCCCAACAGTCCCATTGCCGGTATGCCAGTTCTGGAATGCTGGAAGGCCAAGCAGGTCTTCGTGTCAAAACGTGGTCAGGGTACAGGGTATTCGGGTATCGAAAACCCGCTGTTCTTCAAGGAAAATACCCGCATGTTCTATGGCGACGCCAAAGCGTCTCTGGACAAGCTGCTGCCGATGATCGAGTGATTAACCGGTTTGATCCATTTGCAAAGGGCGCCTTTGGGCGCCCTTTTCTTTTTTTGTGCTGTTGGGGGCTTTGCCCCCAAACCCCCAGGATATTTATGGCCAGATGAAGCGGGCGGGTTGTGATATACTCGATGCCGTGTGGTAGGAGCGAAACATGCAGAAAGTGAACGGTATAGGGGGCGTATTCTTTCGGGCCAGTGATCCTGAGGCGTTGAGCCGCTGGTACGAAGAACATCTGGGCGTAAACCACTATGATCCGGTGCCCTGGAAGCAGCGCGAAGGGTATACGGTGTTTGCGCCTTTCGCTAAAGACACTGAGTATTTCGGAAACCCGGATCAGCAATGGATGATCAATTTTCGGGTCGATGATCTGGGCGCGATGATACAGCAGCTCGAAGCTGCCGGAATCTCTGTTGAGACCCGCCCAGACTGGGACAGCGAGATCGGAAAGTTCGCTCGGCTTCACGATCCGGAGGGAAATCCGATCGAGCTGTGGCAGCCAAATCAATGAGATAGTCGGTTTGTATACCTTTGTATTCGTGTAAGTATATGAAATAAAATAAGAATTGATGTATCCGAGTTGTGACGTATAGTGCGGACACCGCTATCGGAGCCTCGGAATGACGCCAATCGATGATCACCCGCTGCGCTATGCGCTGGCAAATGAACTTCATGCCCGCCCGTTTCCGGCCGCCGATACGCCGTGCACGGTCGCCTTTCTTGCGATCAAGAAGCCTGAAGCAGCCGTCGCTCGGGACCGCAGTCAGGATATTGCCCATCTGATCGATCTGCTTGACCGACATGGGGCGCAACATCCGCAGCCGGGGGCCACGCATTATGCCGGGCAGATAGGACGCCATTGGCTGAAATGGGAGCAGCACACTGAGTTTGTCACGTATACGGCGATTGTGCCGAACGTCAGCGGCCGTCCCTTCAACCCGGCTGATTTCGAAGTTTTTCCCCCGGATTGGCTGATGGCCAGCCCGGGCCAGAGGATCACCTCGCTGCTGATGCGGGTGGTGCCGCGCCCGGAAGATGCGGCTGTAAAGGTCGCTCTGGCTGATTGGTTCGAACCTGAAAGTCTGGCGGTGTCGCGGGTGTTGGATGCTTCGGCAATTTGCGCCAGTGATTTCCGTATCGACCCGGCTGGTCACATGCGTTTTGCTTTGTTCGTGACCGAAGGCACGGGCACGCGCCGCACAGGGCGTATCATCCAGCGGCTGTGCGAGATCGAGACATACAAGGCGATGTCGATGCTTGGCTTTGCCCGCGTCAAACAATTGGCCCCCCGGATCGAGGAACTGGATGCCCAGCTGGCGAAGCTGATGGTTGAAATGACGGATGACACCACCCCACCAGATGCGCTGTTGCCTCAATTGCTGGCCATATCGACCGAGCTCGAGACCATATCGGCCCGCAGTTCGTTCCGATTCGGTGCGACCGGCGCTTACGAGGCGCTGGTCAATCAGCGGATCGATGTCCTGCGCGAGGAAAGGTTCGAAGGCGGCCAAAGCTTTGCCGATTTCATGATGCGCCGTTATGACCCTGCGATCCGTACCGTGAAATCAACAGAACGCCGCCTGCAGGCGCTGTCTGACCGGGCCATACGTGCGGGTGAGTTGTTGCGCACAAGGGTGGACGTCGAGCGGAGTGCACAAAATCAGGCCCTGTTGGAAAGTATGGATCGTCGGGCCGATCTTGCCTTGCGCTTGCAGCACACGGTTGAGGGCCTTTCTGTGGTGGCCATCAGTTATTACGCGGTCTCACTTGTCGGCTACCTTCTGTATCCGTTGACTGCCGCCGGCATAAGCAAGGGAATGCTGACGGCGGCGGCGACGATCCCGGTTGTAGCGGGCGTATGGTTCGCCGTTCGGCGCATCCGCAAACGCCTGGGTTAAGCTGCAATTGCCAATTTGCGCCCAACCTGTAGAACGGGTGAGGCGGGCAGATAGCACGAGGTTCTCTGTTGATTGGTGTTTTCTCGGCATGGCGGGCAGTTGCGGCCATGTTCATCCTAAACGGGGCTTTGTTCGGAATCTGGGCCTCGCGCATACCAGCCGTGCGCGACAGGTTGGAGCTGTCCCATGATGCGTTGGGGTACGGGTTGTTGTTTATGGCGGCCGGGGCCGTCTGTTCGTTTCCGGTCACAGGGCGGTTGACGGATCGGTATGGCGCAGTTGCGATAACCCGGATTGTGGCCGTTCTGTACACGCTGTCGCTGGTCCTGCTTGCTGTTGCTGGCGGGTTTTGGGCACTGGCGTTATGTTTGTTTGTTTTTGGCGCCTTTCACGGATCGATGGATGTGGCGATGAATGCCTGGGCCGCCGAGGTCGAGCAGGCATATGACAAACCTGTAATGTCGTCATTCCACGCCATGTGGAGCCTTGGGGCCGGTCTTGGCGCGCTCAGCGGGTACGTGGCTGTTCAGATGGGGCTGACGGTTCTGGTGCATTTCCTATTGGCGGGTGGCGCGGTTGTTGCCTTCGCGCTGGCCTTGTCGTGGGTGCGCTGGACGTCGAAACGGTCCGAGCGGTCGCAAAGCTCGGGTTTTGCTTTGCCCTCGGGCGCGCTGATACTGGTCGGATTCGCGGCCATGTGCGGTGCATTGGGTGAAGGCGCCGTCGCAGACTGGAGCGCGATTTTCCTGCGAGACGTTTCCGGGGCGCCCGAAAGTGTTGCCGCATTGGGCTATGCCGTGTTTTCCGTGACGATGGTGGCGTTTCGCCTAGCAGGCGCGATTGTCATTATGCGGTTTGGTCCCGCTGCGACGGCCCGGTTCGGCGGGATCAGCGCGGCGTTGGGCGTTTTCGCTGTGGTTTCTTCGGTCGCGCCTTTGCCCGCATTGGCGGGGTTTGCGCTGATGGGCATAGGGTATGCGGTGATCATGCCGCTGGCGTTCAGCCGTGCAGCCAGCGATCCGCTTGTCCCGCCGGGGCAAGCCATCGCAAGTGTAGCTACGCTGGGATATGGCGGGTTATTGATAGGGCCGCCGCTGATCGGATTTTTGGCGGAACTGTTTGGCCTGCGTCTGGCGTTCGCCGTGCTGTTGCCATTGGCCGTTCTGATCGTGCTGTTGGCCGGCGCGCTGAGGCGCGCCGACTAAACTTGTTTCAGCGTCCGCGAATGCGGGGATCCAGCGCGTCGCGCAGACCGTCACCCAGATAGTTGACGCTCAGCACCGTCAGCGAGATTGCCAGACCGGGCCAGAATACACGCTCGGGGTATTGCTGAAGATAGTCGACACCATCAAACAACAGGCGGCCCCATGTCGGGAAGTCGGGCGGGAATCCCAAACCAAGGAAGGACAGCGCGCTTTCGGTGATGATCGCTGTGGCAATCCCCAGCGTTGCCGACACCATGATTGGCGAAAGAACGTTCGGCAGGATATGCCGCGTGATGATCTGGCTGTTGCTGGTGCCGATGGAGCGCGCGGCGAGAACGAATTCACGTTCCTTGATGGCCAGCACATCACCGCGCACGATCCGCGCAGTCGGCATCCATGAGGTGATGCCGATGGCGCAGACGATCAGGATGAATATCCCGCGCTCCAGCCCAAAAGCCGCTGACAGGGGCTCGCGGAACAGAAGCATCATGACCAGCAGCAAAGGCAGCAGGGGCAGGGCCAGAAACAGGTCGGTCAGGCGCATCAGCGGCCCATCGAGCCGTCTGAAGAATCCTGCCAGAACGCCGATGAACGATCCCAGAAACAGCGCCAGCAACATCGCGGTTATGCCAACCGAGACTGAGGTTTGACCACCCGACATCATGCGCGCAAGAATGTCGCGACCCAATTGATCGGTGCCAAAGGGATGCGCCCAACTGGGGCCCTGATTGCGCGACCGGATATCGATCTGGGTTGGATCGATGCTCCACAGATACGGGCCCAAATAAACACCGGCGACGATGATGATAAACAGGATCGCACCGACCATTGCGCCTTTGTGGGTCTTGAACTGATCCCACACATCGCGCCATTGGCTGCGGGGAGGGGTGGCCAGTTCTTCCATCACGCCGGCCGTTGGCAAGGCTGTCGAGGCAGGTGCAAATCCTTCGTCCGGGACCAGTGTATCGGTACGATCATGATCAGTCATATCGAATCCTCGGGTCCAGAATGCCGTAAAGTACGTCAGCGATCAGGTTGAACAGCACGATCAGTACGGCAAAGATGAAGGTCAGGGTTTGCACCATCGGCAGATCATTGGCCTGAATCGCTCCGATCAGCAGCTGACCGATGCCATTCACTTTGAACACCTGCTCGGTGATGATGGCGCCACCAAAGATGGACGGAATACCCAGCGCAATCACGGTGACCACCGGGATCATCGAGTTTCGCAGAACGTGAACCATGACCACGGTGTATTCGCTGAGACCCTTGGCGCGGGCGGTGCGAACATAATCCTGATTGAGGTTATCCAGCATGGACGCGCGCATGAACCGGCTGAGCTGCGCTGTAATCTGCAAGGCCAGAACCATGACCGGCATGATCATCTGTTTGAGTTGCACAACGAAACTGTCCCAGCTGTTGACCACCAGCGTGGTGTCATAGATCGACGGGAACCAGCCCAGCTGGACCGAGAATATGACGATCACCAGAACACCCGAGAAGAAGGGTGGAACGGAAAAGCCAACCATCGACACGAATGTGCCCATCTGGTCGAACCACGAATACTGGCGGTAGGCCGAATAGATGCCGATGGGCAGCGCGATCAGGATGGCGACCACATAGGCGGTGCCGACAACCCACAGGGTCTGCGGGATACGCTGAACGACGATGTCCATGACCGGTGAGCGGGTCTGCCACGAAATCACACGCAAGTCGCCTTCGGAGAAGGTTGTACCGAATACAGAGTCGACCAATACCTGTGGTTCTATCCAGAAGAACTGCACGATCCATTTCCAGAACCGGATATGCATCGGCTGGCCGAGGCCAAGCGCCTCGCGCATCTTCTCTTTGACTTCCGGGGGAACGGTGAGCGGAACCTGTGCCATCGGGTCGCCAGGGGCAAGCTCGAGCAGCAGGAAGATGACGAGGCTGATGAACAGCAGTGTGGGCACCGCCAACACCAGTCGTCTGATTGTAAAGTTGAGCATTCAAAGGCGCCTTTGTTGATGCGTCTTCTTGTTGGAACGGCCTGCAAATGACCGCGCCCCGAAGATCGGGGCGCGGCTTGGCAGGTTTAACGCTTAGGAGCCGGTTTTGCGGTACCAGTCCGCAACGTTCCAAAGCTCGCTGTCCCAAGTGTTCAGGATCACGCCACCCAACGTGTTGGAATGTGCAGAGACCCGTCCACGATCAACCAGCGGAACCACGACATAGCTGTCCTTGGTCAGCATATCGTTGAGTTTACGTGCAATTTCGCCACGCTTTTCAAGCTCACCGGTGCGGCCCAGTTCGGCCACCAGCTTGTCATACTCGGCGTCACAGTAACGGTTGATGTTCTCACCCTGCCACTGGCTTTCCGGCTTGGGTGCCTTGTCACAGGTGTGCTGCGCAAGATAGCTTTCCGGATCGGTGCCATCGAAGTTGTTGGCGTACATTTCAACGTCTGCATAGAAACGCTGGAATGTGTCCGGGCTGCCCGGGTCACCGCCGAAAAAGACCGACGCGTTGATGTTGCGCAGCTCGGTTTCAACACCGATTTGGCTCCACCATTCCTTGATCAGCGCCTGGAAGTCCTGACGAACAGCGTTGGTCGAGGTTTGATAGACCAGCGACAGTCTTACACCATCCTTGGCGCGGACGCCGTCAGCGCCTTTCACCCAGCCGGCTTCATCCAGCATCTGGTTCGCGCCGTCAATGTCCTGCGTCAGACACTCGGTGTTGTCGCTTGCGTACAATGCCGGGGCCGGTACCAGGTTGCAGGTCGGGCGACCGGCTTGACCGTAGCCAATCTCAACCAGAAGATCACGGTCGATTGCCATCGACAGGGCCTTGCGAACAGCCAGTTCCGATAAGGCTGGGTGCGGATGTTTGGCGGTTGAACGTTCGCCTTCAGGCAGGCTGGGGGACGGATCTGTCATGTTCATTTCGATCCGCTCAACCAGGGTCCCGAATGCCGCGATGGGAGTACCTTTACCACCTTCCTTCATCTGCTCGATGACTTCGGGCGCCAGCTGCAGGTTCCACGCATAGTCGAATTCGCCGGTTTCCATCACAGCACGGCCAGCCGCCGTTGCGTCACCGCCACCTTTGAAGGTCAGCGTGGCAAAAGCGGGCTTGTTTGGGTCACGATAATTCGGGTTGGCCGACATGGTGATCACGTCGTTTGGCTTGAATTCGTCCACAACAAACGGGCCGGTTCCGATCGGGCCAAAGTTCTGGTCTGTACATTCAGGCGCCTTGGAGCCCATGCAGTTCTGAAACTGGGCCATCTGGATAATTGGCGACTGACCACCCATGAACGGGCCATAGGGGTTCGGCTTTGGTTCGGCAAAGTTGACCTTGATGGTCAGATCGTCGATTGCCTCGACGCTTTCGACGCCTTCAAACTTGGCAAGCTGGGCGCAACCACCTTCCGGATGCATGCAATAATCCGCGGTGAACTTTACGTCGGCCGACGTCACGGGCGATCCATCGGACCAGACCAAACCGGATTTCAGCTTCCACGTGATCGATTTCAGATCCGACGAAACACCACCGTTTTCCACGGTCGGGATATCCTCGGCGAGATAGGCTACAAGGTTCCCGTCTTGGTCATAGCGACCGAGCGGTTCAATCACCAACGAAGCCGATTCGATGTCTTTGGTGCCCGAGGACAGGTACGGGTTCAGGATCGACGGAGCCTGCCAGTAAATGATGCTGACATTGCCGTCCGATCCACGCTCAGCAAAGGCCGCAGGGGCCATCGCCGTGCTTGCAATCGCACCAAGCAAAAGGGTTTTGATTTTCATAAGTTACTCCCAAGTTGGACACGTTCGTGTCTCGATTATCTCCGCAAGGCCTGCGGGTTTGGCGTTGCCGCCCCAAGGTAAGGTTTTGATCAACAAAGATAATAGCGCTAACGATTTCAGTCTGCGCCGCCTCCCCAGGTCGGTTACATGGCGTATCGAAACAGAACCTGAGAAAATTGCAAGTAGTGCCGTCGCGAAAATGTGTAATGGGTTTGACTTTTCCCGGCGGCCCGCCTTAGCGTTCGGAATTCAGAAAAAGAATACCGTCGTCAAGGGAGCGCGCGCGTGCTGGATCAGCCTATTGCACAGATTAAAAAACTGCGGGTGGAGTTTCAGACGAAGGATGGCCCCGTTGTCGGTGTTGAGGATGTCTCGTTCGAGATCAAACCGGGTGAAACCGTTTGTATCGTTGGCGAATCGGGCTCGGGGAAATCGGTGTCGTCGCTGTCGCTGATGCGGCTGGTCGAGTTTGGAGGCGGCGAAATCGCGGGTGGTGAACTTCTGTTCGATCGCCGCGATGGGGGCGAAATGGACCTGTCCAAAGCCGATCCGGATCTGATGAAACAGATTCGCGGCAACGAGATCGGGATGATTTTTCAGGAGCCGATGACGGCGCTGAACCCAGTTTTTACCGTTGGTCGCCAGTTGACCGAAGGTCTGCGCATCCACAAGCAGATGTCGAAGTCACAGGCCGAGGACCGTGCGCTTGAGTTGTTGCGCCAGGTTCGTATCCCCGAGCCTGAGCGTCGTTTGAAACAGTACCCGCATGAGCTGTCGGGCGGGATGCGCCAACGTGTCGTCATCGCAATGGCGATGGCCTGCGAACCCCGCTTGCTGATCGCGGATGAACCCACCACGGCGCTAGACGTGACTATTCAGGCCGAGATCCTGGCCCTGATGGATCGCCTCAAGCGCGAAACCGGTACGGCGGTAATGTTCATCACCCATGACATGGCGGTTGTGGCGCAGATGGCTGACCGTGTTGTCGTCATGTATCGCGGCAACAAGGTCGAAGAGGGGACCGTCAGGGAAATCTTTGAAAACCCGCAGCATGATTACACCAAGGCGCTTTTGGCTGCAGTGCCGAAGCTGGGTGAAATGCAGGGTAAGTCGGCGCCCGAACCGATGAAGTTGCTGGGTGTCGAGGGGCAGAAAATTGCACCAATCCCCGGAACCGAAGAAGTTTTGTTGACGGTAAAGAACCTGACCACGCGGTTTCCGGTCAAAGGTGGTCTTCTGCGGCGCACGATCTCGAACGTTCATGCGGTCGAGGATGTGTCATTCACACTGAACAAAGGTCAGACGCTCAGCCTTGTGGGCGAATCCGGGTGCGGCAAGTCCTCGGCCGGGCGTTCGATCCTGCGGCTGGTCGAGCCGATGGCGGGCGAGGTCAATCTGGACGGTGTCGATATCATGAAGCTGGACCCGTCCGGCCTGCGCAAGGCGCGGCTGGACATGCAGATGATCTTTCAGGACCCGTTCGCCTCGCTGAACCCACAGATGCAATTGGTCGATCAGGTTGCCGAGCCGATGCGCAACTATGGCGTGGCGTCGGGATCCGAGTTGCAGGACCGCGTCGCACAATTGTTCGACAAGGTGCAGCTGCCGCGCAGCTTCATGCGTCGTTTCCCGCATGAAATGTCCGGGGGGCAGCGTCAGCGGATCGCGATTGCCCGCGCACTGGCCCTGAACCCCAAACTGATCATCGCGGATGAGGCGGTCTCGGCCCTCGACGTGTCGGTTCAGGCACAGGTTCTGAACTTGATGATGGAACTGCAATCCGATTTGGGACTGTCTTATCTGTTCATCAGCCATGACATGGCCGTGGTTGAACGTGTCAGCCACTATGTCGGCGTTATGTATCTGGGTCGCATCGTGGAACTGGGCCCGCGTGCGCGTGTGTTTGAAAACCCACAACACCCCTATACGCAGGCGTTGATGAAGGCAGTTCCAATTGCTGACCCGAACAAGCGAAAGACTGAAAAAGACCTGAACTTCAAACCGATCCCGTCACCAATCCACCCTGTCGATTTCAAGCCGGAACCCTCTCAATATCAAGAGGTTGAACCGGGTCACTTTATCCTGACCACAGACAGTGGGTACTGACCCGATGGGCAAGCGCCTGACGCCGCTTGAGATCATGACCAAGCTGATCTCATTTCCAACCGTGAGTCGTGACACCAACCTGCCGTTGGTCGACTGGGTGGACGAATACCTGCAAAGCCATGGGATCACGTCGCACCGCTGGGCTGATCCGAATCAGCCGCATAAGACGGCAATCTTTGCGCATGTCGGCCCTTTGGAAGAAGGCTCAGTTGTGCTGTCCGGGCACACGGATGTAGTGCCGGTTGACGGGCAACCCTGGGACACCGACCCCTTCACCGTGACCGAGAAGGACGGCAAATATTTCGGGCGCGGCACCTGCGACATGAAGGGATTTGATGCGCTTGCCATCTGGACGCTGGTCGAGGCGCATTACGCAAATGTGAGGCGACCGCTCCAACTTGCGCTGAGTTTTGATGAGGAAGTCGGGTGTACCGGAGCGCCGCCGATGATCGAGGCAATGCAGGGCATTTTGCCCAAAGGCTCGGCGGTGATCGTAGGTGAGCCGTCGATGATGCAGGCGGTAACGGGTCACAAGGGCGGTTTCGGCTTTGACACCCATATCGTCGGGTTCGAAGTTCACAGCTCGATCATGCACACAGGCGTCAACGCCATCATGGCAGCGGCCCCATTGATCGACTGGGCCAACCAGCAGAACGCGCGGAACTTGGCGGCGCAACCCAGTGCCGTTGCCGCCGTATTCGATCCACCCTGGACAACCTGCCATGTCGGTATGATTGAAGGCGGAACGGCCCACAACATTACTGCCAAAGACTGCCGGTTCATGATGGATTTTCGGACCGTGCCCGACGAAACGCAGGCCCAATGGCGAGATGCCTATTTCGAACAGGTTCGGCACATTGAGGCTCAGATGCAGGCCGTTCACCCGGATACCCGCATCGAACTGACTGAAAACTTCGCGATTCCGGGGTTGATCCCGGAAGAGGATGGTGAAGCCGAAGCACTGGTACGCGCCCTGACCGGAGACAACGCAAGCCATGTGGTCAGTTACGGGACCGAGGCAGGCCAGTTTCAGGAGGCCGGGTATTCTGCCGTGATATGTGGACCCGGAGACATAGCGCAGGCACATCAGCCGAATGAGTTCGTTACGATTGAACAATTCGAAGCCGGTCATAAATTCATGCAGCGATTGGTTGAAAAACTATGCGCCTAGCCCGGTGTAATACGGTGCCAGCGGTTGAAAGGGAGGTCTTGAGATGCCCGTAAAAAACAGACTTGCGGAAATGCATGGCGAGATCACCGAATGGCGCCGCCACCTGCACGCCCATCCGGAGCTGATGTATGACGTCCATGAAACTGCGGCATTTGTTGCCGCACGTCTGAAAGAGTTTGGAGTGGACGAGATCACTCCGGGCATTGGCAAAACAGGTGTTGTCGGGGTGATCAAAGGGCGCACGGATACGCAGGGGCGCGTCATCGGCCTGAGGGCGGACATGGATGCACTTCCGATTGAAGAGGCGACAGGGCTGGACTATGCCTCGACCGTGTCGGGCAAGATGCACGCCTGCGGACATGACGGGCACACTTCGATGCTGCTTGGGGCCGCGCAGTACCTTTCCGAGACGCGCAATTTCGATGGCACTGTGGTTCTGATCTTCCAGCCCGCCGAGGAAGGCGGGGCCGGCGGTCTGGCCATGTGTCAGGACGGGCTGATGGACCGCTGGGGCATTCATGAGGTCTATGGCATGCACAATATGCCCGGTCTTCCAGTGGGCGAATTTGCAATTCGCCCCGGCGCGTTGCTGGCCTCGTCCGATGAGTTTGAAATCACGGTCACTGGCAAGGGCGGACACGCCGCCGCGCCGCATGAGGCGGTGGATACAACGCTAGTGGCCTCGCATATCGTTGTTGCCTTGCAATCGGTGGTGTCCCGGACCGTTGACCCGATCAAGCGAGTTGTCCTCACCGTTGGGACGTTTGTGACGGATAGCGTTGCGTCGAACGTGATCGCTCATACGGTGCGTTTGCAGGGAACCGTGCGGACACTTGACCCCGAGTATCGTACAATCGCCGAAGAACGCGTGCGCCGGATTGCCGAGGATACAGCCTCGGCCTTTGGCGCGAAGGCGGAGGTTATCTGGACACCCGGATACCCGGTGACAGTGAATTCCGAGGCCGAAACGGGCTATGCGGCCGAGGCGGCAGCTGCGGTCGCGGGCAAGGTCAACGACAGCACGGACCCTATCATGCCGTCCGAAGATTTTGCCTATATGCTTGAAGAACGCCCCGGCGCGTACATCTTTATCGGGAACGGGGATACGGCCATGTGCCACCACCCGCAATACAACTTTGACGACGACGCGATCCCCGCCGGTTGCAGCTGGTTTGCCGAGCTTGTGGAACGACGATTGCCTGTCGCATGAAACAGGGAGAATGACATGCCGATCAAGAACCGTCTCGCAGAGATGCATGATGAGATCACCGGTTGGCGGCGTGACATTCACCAACACCCGGAAATTCTGTACGACACTCACCGCACCAGTGCGCTGGTTGCGGAAAAGCTGAACGAGTTTGGTTGCGACGAGGTCGTGACTGGCATCGGTCGCACCGGAGTCGTTGGTGTCATTCGCGGCAAAAGCGACACACGGGGCCGTGTGATTGGCCTGCGCGCCGATATGGACGCCCTGCCGATGCAGGAACAGACCGGGTTGGACTATGCCTCGGAAATACCGAATGCGATGCATGCCTGTGGTCATGACGGCCATACGGCGATGGTTTTGGGGGCCGCCAAGTATCTGGCGGAAACCCGCAATTTTGATGGCACGGCAATCGTGATCTTTCAGCCCGCCGAAGAGGGTGGAAATGGTGCCGAGGCCATGTGCAAGGACGGTCTGATGGATCGGTTCGGCATTCAGGAAGTCTATGCGATGCACAATGTGCCGGGTATTCCTGCCGGGCAGTTTGCCATTCGTTCGGGGCCGTTGCTGGCGGCAGCGGATGAGTTTGACATCCATCTTGAAGGGCGCGGCGGCCACGCGGCAAAACCTCATCAGACGATTGATACAACGGTGATGCTGTCGCAGCTGATCGTGGCGTTGCAGACGATTGTGTCGCGCAATGCGAATCCGATTTTGCAGGCCGTGCTGTCTGTGACCTCGGTCGAGACGTCCTCGAAAGCGTTCAACGTGATCCCGCAATCAGCACGGATCCGCGGCACTGTTCGGACCCATTCCAACGAGTTGCGCGACCTGATCGAACAACGGCTGAAGGAAGTCTCGGAAGGGATCTCTGCAACATTTGGCGGGTCTGTGAACGTCACCTATAAACGCGGTGTTCCGGTGACGATCAATGCCGAAGCTCAGACGGGATATGCAGCAGAGGCCGCGGTGTCGGTTGGGGGCAGTTGCATTGAAGCGCCGATGGTGATGGGGGGCGAGGATTTCTCGTTCATGCTGGAAGAGAGGCCCGGGGCATTCATCGTTTTGGGCAACGGTGACAGTGCCGGGCTGCACCACCCCGAATACAATTTCAATGACGAGATCATCCCCATTGGGTGCTCGTGGTTTGCGGAAATGGTCGAGCGCCGGATGCCAGCGGCTTGACCTGAATCAGGAGAGAGAAAAGACATGCCAGTCAAGAACCGCTTTGCCGAATTGCAGAATGAAATCACGGAATGGCGAAGGGATCTGCACGAAAATCCCGAGATCCTGTTCGAAACCCACCGCACCAGCGCGAAAGTGGCCGAGAAGCTGAAGGAGTTCGGCTGCGATGAGGTTGTGACCGGTATCGGACGTACCGGTGTTGTCGGGGTGATCAAAGGCAAGTCGGACAGCAAGGGAAAGGTGATCGGCCTGCGCGCAGATATGGATGCTTTGCCGATACATGAGGCAACGGGGTTGGACTATGCCTCGAAAACGCCGGGTGCGATGCATGCTTGTGGCCATGACGGGCACACCGCGATGTTGCTGGGGGCGGCAAAGTACCTGTCGGAAACCCGCAACTTTGACGGCACTGTTGTCGTGATCTTCCAACCTGCTGAGGAAGGTGGCGGCGGGGGCCGCGAAATGTGCGAAGACGGAATGATGGACCGCTGGAACATTCAGGAAGTCTACGGCATGCATAATTGGCCGGGGCAGCCTGTTGGCAAGTTCGCAATCCGGCCGGGTTCGTTCTTTGCGGCAACTGATCAGTTCGATGTCACCTTTGAGGGTCGCGGCGGACATGCCGCCAAGCCGCATGAGACTGTGGATACTACAGTTCTGGCAGCGCAGGCAGTCCTTACGTTGCAAACGATTTCTTCGCGCAATGCCGACCCAATAGACCAGGTCGTGGTGTCTGTGACATCGTTTGAGACGTCATCCAAGGCATTCAATGTGATCCCTCAGACCGTGCAGATCAAAGGCACCGTGCGCACAATGAGCAAGGGCATGCGGGATCTGGCTGAAAAGCGGATCAACGAGATTTGCAACGGTGTAGCGGCCACGTTTGGCGGCACCGCTGACGTGACTTACATTCGCGGGTACCCGGTAATGGTGAACAGCGACGAGCAAACAGAGTTTGCGGCGGATGTGGCCCGGTCGGTGTCCGGTGATTGCGACGAGGCACCGTTGGTCATGGGGGGCGAAGATTTTGCCTTCATGCTGGAAGAGCGCCCAGGCGCCTATATTCTTGTGGGCAACGGTGACACCGCAATGGTTCATCACCCGGAATACAATTTCAACGACGAAGCCATTCCGGCCGGATGCAGCTGGTGGGCAGAGATTGTTGAACAGCGGATGCCAGCCGCCTGATGGTGAGGGTGGGGGCTCTGCCCCCACACCCCCGGGGATATTTCTAGCCAGATGAAGCGGGATCCTTTGCTTGCAGATCAAGCACCGTGCAGAGGGTTTCGACGACGGCATCCAAGGCGGTCGACTGCGTATTGACGCAGGATTGTGCAGCCCTTCGGGCGGCTTGAAGGGCATTCTGGTCCGACAGCCAATGTGAAACGGCCTCAGAGAGGTCAGCGGATGTCTGGACCTCGACAGCGCCCTTGGCGTCGATCAGCGGGGCAAAGGTTTCTGCAAAGTTGAAATACCCTGGGCCGGTGACCACGGCGGCCCCAGCCTGTGCCGGTTCAAACGGGTTGTGTCCGCCAATCTCTTTCAGTGAGCCCCCAAGGAACACGATCGGGCAAAGCGCGTACCAGGTTCCGGTTTCGCCCAGCGTGTCGGCAACATACACGTGCGTCGTATCTGTGATCGGTGCATTTTTTGACCGGAAGGATGCCTTGAGCCCGGCGTTGTTCAGAAGTTCTGCAACCTCGCCGCGTCGTTCGGGGTGGCGTGGGATCAGTAGCAGCAGAAGGTCGGGCCAATGTTGCAATAACGCCTTGTGGGCTGTCAGAACGCTGTCCTCTTCTCCGGCATGGGTGGAACTGGCGATCCAGACAGGTCTGGCGGCTATTTGCGCACGAATGTCGTCCAGCGTGCTCTGGTCCACAGGTAGAGGATCGGACATGGCCTTGAGGTTGGTGCCGGGCTGCACCCGTTGGGCTGGGGCACCCATGGCAATCAGGTTGGCTGCTGTTTTGTTGTTTTGCGTTAAGAGCAGGCGAAATTTATTCAGGACAAACCTTGCTGTTTTAGGGCGCTTCTTCCATCCGGCGACAGATTTGTCCGACAATCGAGCATTCAGCAGAGCCAGCGGAATGTCGCGCCCCGCGCTTTCGACAATCAGCCGCGGCCAGATCTCGCTTTCGACGAAGATCCCGGCATCGGGTTGCCAATGGTCCAGAAAGCGTTGAACCGGGCCGGCTGTGTCAAGCGGTGGGTACTGGTGTCGGGTGCGAGGCGGCAGTCGCTTTTCGATCAGGGCCGCTGAGGTTGGCGTTCCTGAGGTGATCAGAAACTCGGTTTTGGGAAGGCGGTCGGCCAGCCGATTGATCAGAGTGAGGACCGACAGGCTTTCGCCGACACTGGCGGCGTGGAACCAGATCAACTGCCCTGCGGGGCGGGGCATACTGGCATGGCCAAGACGCTCCTGTTGGCGATTGGCTGGTACACCGGCAGCCTCAAGTTTCTTTCGGACGGTTCTCCAGACCAGAGGTGCGGCCAGAGAGATCAAGGCGCAGTACAGGGAGTACAGTGCTGTGGGGCGGTCTTGGTGATCCGGCATATATCAGCCGCCTGTATGGCTCATATGGCGGCTCATCCGACCATCAACGGACTGGCGAGAATAGTCGAAGTCATGACCTTTTGGCTTCAGGTTAATCGCCGCACGGATGGCATCTTCAAGCGGCTGTTCGGTATCGGGGTGATCCCGCAATGCGCCCCGCAGATCCGCCATGTCCTCCTGCCCCAGACACATATAAAGCTCGCCGGTGCAGGTCAGGCGCACGCGGTTGCAGCTTTCGCAGAAATTGTGGGACAGGGGCGTGATGAAGCCGATCTTCTGACCTGTTTCTTCCAGCCTGATATAGCGGGCCGGTCCGCCTGTGCGTTCGGCCAGATCAGTGATCGTGTAATGGTTTTCGTACTCTTTGCGCACATCCTTGAGAGACCAGTATTGATCCAGTCGATCCTCGTTACCGATATCGCCCATCGGCATGACCTCGATCCAGGTCAGGTCCATGTCGCGCTCGGCGCACCATTCGGTGATCTTCGGCAGTTCGGGTTCGTTGAATCCCTTGAGCGCAACAGCGTTGATCTTGATCCGCAGCCCGGCCTTTTGCGCCGCGTCGATGCCATTCAGTACCTGTTTGAGGCGGCCCCAGCGCGTGACTTTTGCAAATTTGTCGTCATCCAGCGTATCCAGGGAAACATTCACACGGCGCACACCGGCGGCATAAAGATCTTCGGCAAAGCGATGCAACTGCGAACCGTTTGTCGTGAGCGTCAGCTCTTTCAACGCACCGCTTTCCAAGTGGCGGGTCATGGCGTTGAAGAAGGTCATGATATTGCGACGAACCAATGGCTCACCGCCGGTAATGCGCAGTTTCTCGACGCCCATTCTCACAAAGGTCGAGCACATGCGATCCAGCTCTTCCAGCGTAAGAAGGTCTTTCTTGGGCAGAAAAGTCATGTTTTCGGACATGCAGTAGACACAGCGAAAATCACAGCGGTCCGTAACGGAGACGCGGAGATACGTGATAGCGCGGGCAAACGGGTCGATGAGCGGAGCAGACATGCGACATAGGTAAAGCTGTAACCTGCCTGCGACAAGTGCGAACTGCGCTTTGCACTGGATCACACCCGCATGGGGTTGTAGTTTCCGGGAATGAAAAAGGCATTTGTTTTTCTATGCGTTGTTTTGACCGGGTGCGATACTGTCCGGGCATCGACGGAACGTGTGTTCGGGTCGGGGGATGAGGCGGCTGCGGCCGTATCGGACGTTGAAACTGCGCCAGTTGTCGCTGAGGAGGTTCTTCGGCCCGAGCCGGTTGCGGCACGCCCCAGTTGGGTCGGAGCCAAAACAACCATTGCCGGGCTTGGTGATCCGACCACACCAGGGCGCTGGATGCAGACGCCGCTGGTCGATAGCGAGGTAACGGCGCGAGTTGTTGTGCCCAGAACCGGCGCGCAGGCCTATATCACCCTAGTTCCTGCCGCAGGCCCGGAAAGTAGCGGCAGCCGCTTGTCGCTGGATGCCATGCGGGCCCTTCTGGTGCCATTAGACGAACTGGTCGAAGTCGCGGTCTATGCCGACTGACTTTTCAGGTATTTGGCTGCTTCGCGTCGGGCGAACGGTTTCATGGCATCACCATGTCTGTCCAGAAACGCGATCACACGTTCGGGGTCGTGTTTGGACAGTTCCCGGAGCCACCAGGCGATTGATTTCTGAATAAACCAGTCGCGGTCAGGGACATATCCGGCGGCCCAGCCGAGGATACAGTCGCGACGTTGCAGGTCTTCGGGCTTGGGGTGGTTCTGTTTGGTCCAGGGCAGTGTTGCGACAAGGGCCGCGCGCCGGGTCCACATGTGATCGGACTGAGTCCACTGTTCGACGACAATCAGTCTCTCGGGGTCGGCCATCAGTCGTTTTTGCATCGCCATGCAGGCATGATCGGCGACGGCCCAGGCGACAAAATCCGGTAGCCAGCTTTGAAGCAGGTCCCAAACCTGATCGTCGGGCCGGATGCGGGTCTGGGTCAGAAGCTTGGCCGCGGCAAGGCGCGCTTCGTGGATATCGGTTTGCCACAGCGCCTTGGCCAGCGCGACGTGTTTATTCACATCCAGCTCTTGCCGCCATGCTTTGGTCAGATCGTTGAGAACCGGGTTGGCGACGCCCAGATAGACGCGATCCGCCTTGTGATAACTGGCCATCTGACTCGCACGTTCGGGGTCGGCATGGGCTTTGATCTGATCAAGAAAAGTGGTCAGCATCGGGGCCAGACCGGAACGCCTGTTGGTTCGCCGTCTATCGTCTGGCTGTTCTTTTCTGCCCAATAAGACCGGATGTCGCCGTCCGTTTTGCCATCGACCCATTTCTGCATCGTGTCGCGGTCGGACTGGAATGCCATGAACGGCACTGCATACCCGCAGGAGGTCTGAACCATTTCGATCGACTGGTCGTAGATCTGCCGGGCGCTGCGGTGGTTGGGGAAAAGATTGGCCAGTTCATCCCAGCCCTCATCTCCGACGTGCAGAGTGCGGGCAGTGCCATATGTGCGCAGGATCAGTGGGCGCGTGGTGAAGGAGCACCACATCAGTGTCATCCTGTTGACCTGCATCAGATGCCCCGCCGTCTCGTTGCCGCTGCCAGTCAAGTTCATCCAGACGATGCGGTTTGGTCCCAGCACCCGCAGCGAGTCCATACCTTTGGGCGAGATATTGACCTTCCCCTCGGTCCCGGCGGTGCCGACGAAGAACATATGCTGATCTTCGATGAACTTTTGATGCGCGTCATCAAGCTGGGGAAACTGTTTGGACATGGGTCACTCTACCGTCACTGATTTTGCCAGATTGCGCGGCTGGTCTACATCCGTCCCTTTGGCTACAGCCGTGTGGTATGCCAGCAACTGTGCGGGAACCGAATAAAGGATCGGCGCAAGACTGGTGTGAATATGTGGCATCCGGATTGTGCTCCAGACGCCGTCTCCGGCCTCGTCAATTCCATCATCATCAGACACAAGGATCACTTTGCCCTTGCGCGCCATCACTTCCTGCATGTTCGACACGGTCTTGTCGAACACGGTGTCGCGGGGTGCCATGACGACAACAGGCATATGCTTGTCGATCAGGGCGATGGGTCCGTGTTTCAACTCGCCCGATGCATACCCTTCGGCGTGGATATAGCTGATTTCCTTGAGCTTCAGCGCCCCTTCCATTGCCAGAGGATACATCAGGCCACGGCCCAGGAACAGAACGTCGCGCGCCTCGGACAGGCGTTGGGCTGCTTTGCGGATCGCCCGGTTCTGATCCAATGCCGTGTTCAGCACGGTCGGCAATCCGCGCAGCGCAGCGGTGTGATCGGCGATTTCCTCATCGGTCAGAGTGCCGCGGTCGGCCGCTGCCTTGAGCGCCAGCATCAGCAAAACGCTTAGTTGACAGGTGAAGGCTTTGGTCGAAGCCACACCGATTTCAACGCCAGCATGGATCGGCAGGGCGATATCGCTTTCCCGAGCAATCGAGCTTTCGGGGACATTGACGACGGAAACGATCTTGTCCGCCTTGCCCTCGCAATAGCGCAGCGCGGCCAAGGTGTCGGCGGTTTCACCTGACTGGCTGACAAACAGCGCCAGTGTGCGACCCGTGATCGGAGGTTCGCGATAGCGGAACTCGCTGGCGATATCGACTTCCACCGGCATCTTTGCCAGTTGCTCGAACCAGTATTTCGCAGTCAGGCAGGCATAAAACGCTGTACCGCAGGCGACCATGGTCAGACGGTCCAACTTGCTGAAATCCAGCTCGGCGTCGGGTAACACCACGCGATCACCGCCCGTGGGCAGGTAGGATCGGATGGCCTCAGCCACAACGATAGGCTGTTCAGCGATTTCCTTGGCCATGAAATGCTTATGCTCGCCCTTGTCGGCGCGCGCATGATCCAGCTTGATCTTGCGCTTTTCCCGGTTGGCCAGTTCACCGGCCTCGTTGCGGATTTCCAATGATGTTCGGGTCAGAACCGCGCGGTCGCCTTCCTCAAGATAAGTGATCTGGTTGGTTAGCGGCGCAAGGGCAATGGCGTCCGAACCCACATACATCTCACCATCCCCGTGGCCGATGGCCAGAGGTGATCCTTTGCGGGCGGCTACAATCAGGTCGTCCTCACCATCGAACAGGAATGCAAGGGCGAAGGCACCTTCCAACTTGTCGATGGTCTTGAAAGCGGCCTCGACCGGGGACATGCCTGTGTTGAGGTGATGTTCCGTCATCAGCGCGACGGTTTCCGTGTCGGTTTCGGTCTTGAAG
>NZ_JBXWQZ010000052.1:0-33983 GCF_059612645.1 Ruegeria sp. YKSF131
CAGCCAAGTACGACTCACTTCGGCCTCCCGACTCAACTCTCTTGCTTTTCAAATGTCAGACTTTTAAATGTCAGACAAATAAAAATTTGCTCAGGGTCTTCTGAACATGAAAACCGCACCTCGGAAAACCGCCGACCTGTCTGCCCAGATTGCGCAAGCCATCCGGGACGCGATTGTTTCAGGCGAGTTGATCGTGGATGCGCGCCTGCCCTCGGAAGCGGAACTTTCCGAGCAATTTCAGGTCTCGCGCCCAACGGTGCGTGAGGCTTTGAAACGACTGGCGGCGCAGTCCCTGATCCGCACGCAGCGTGGCGCTACCGGAGGTGCGTTCGTGAACCGCCTGAGTTTCGAAGATGCCTATTCGCAGCAGATCACAACCTCGACCCTGCTGCTGTCGATGAACGCGGTCAGCTTTGATACGGCCTGCGAGGCCCGCTATGCGCTGGAGCGCGCCTGTGCCCCCCTGTCTGCCCAAAGACGAACGGCGGATCAGCTTGCCACGATGCGGGCGGAAATTTTTCGCCAGTCCCAGCCCGGCCTGACGGATGAGGCATTTTGTGCCTCAGACGTCACGTTCCACAGGGCCCTGGTGGACGGGGCCGACAACCCGGTCCTGTCCTATCAACTGGCTGGCGCGGTCGAGGCGATGCAGCCTTTGATGAACATGATTACCTTCACGGCACGTTCGCGCGAAGAAATCATCGCATTGCACACCAGAATTGCAGACGCGCTTGAGGCCAGAGACGCAGATACCGTCGACGCCGCGCTGGTCGATCTGGAACATTACACACAGCAACTGGCCCACGATGTGGCCGAACGCAAACGGAAACCGGCCTGAGGGCTTAAACGGAAACAAACTTTCAAAGGCAAAGGTACGAGCAGGCAGAATGTCATCCGGCGTCAAGACCGGAACTCTCAATATGAATTGAATGACAATGACTTACGGGAGGACGTTATGAACAAAAGACCGGACCCAACCTTTTATCCGTCAGCCAAGCTGGCAATGGAAGGCCCTGCTGAAACGCTTGCTTTCACGCTGATGCTCAGCCCCGATTTTTCGCAACCTGACGGGCTGGCAGTTGTGAATGTCGATCCAACCTCGGCCGATTTCGGGAAGATCGTGCATCAGGTGATCATGCCCGAAAAAGGCGACGAGTTTCACCATTTCGGCTGGAATGCCTGTTCCTCATCGCTGTCACCGCTCAGCGGTCATGCGTTTCTGGAACGTCGCTATCTGATCATCCCCGGTATCCGTTCTAGCCGGATATACATCATCGATGTAAAGAACCCGCTTGAGGCGAAGATTCACAAGATCATCGAACCCGAGGAAGTCTTTGATAAAACCGGGTATTCACGACCGCACACGATCCATTGCGGGCCGGAAGGCATCTATGTCAGCACGCTGGGCGGCGGCGGCGAGGACGGCACGGATGGTCCTCCGGGTATTTTCATCATGGATTGTGAAAGCTTCGAGATCATCGGGCGCTATGAGATCGAGCGCGGCGTGCAGGACAAGCATTATGATTTCTGGTGGAATCTGCCGCGCGATTACATGGTCAGTTCCGAATGGGGCCTTCCCCCACAATTTGAAAACGGGCTGGTGGCAGAGGATCTGCTTTCGAACAAATACGGTCATCGCATCCATTTCTGGAACCTGCGCAACCGGACCAATATTCAGACCATCGATCTGGGCGAAAACCACCAGATGGCGTTGGAAATCCGGCCCGCGCATGACCCGGTCAAACAACACGGGTTCTGCGGCGTTGTCGTTGATACCACCAACCTTCAAGGCGCAATCTTTACGTGGTGGCGCAATGACGACGGCACGTTCGAAGCCAAGAAAACGATCACCATCGACCCGCAACCCGCTGATCCAGATGATCTTCCTGATCTTCTCAAGGGGTTTGCCGCCGTACCACCACTGGTCACCGATATCGACCTGAGTCTGGATGACAAATACCTATATGTCGCCTGCTGGGGCACCGGCGAGATGCATCAATATGATGTGTCCGATCCGGTGAACCCGACCCTTGCCGGGAAGGTCGAAATCGGAGGGATTGTCAAAAAGACCAAACATCCGAACGGTCAGACTTTTGGCTATGGGCCGCAAATGGTCGAGATCAGCCGCGATGGTAAACGCGTCTATTGGACCAATTCGCTTTATTCCACGTGGGACGATCAGTTCTATCCCGAAGAAGGCGGCGCGGCCATGGTCAAGGCGGATGTGGGCGAGAATGGCGGGCTGGTTTTGGACCCGAAATTCTGGGTCGATTTCCCCAAAGGATATCGCAGCCACCAAATCCGGCTGGAGGGCGGAGATTGTTCAACCGACAGTTTCTGTTACCCCTCGGTCTGAATTGGAAACCCTGATGACATCAACGGCTGGCCTTTGGCTGGCCGTTGTTCTGAGCGGCGCGTATCACGGGCTGAACCCCGGGATGGGCTGGCCGCTGGCGGTTTCCTCTGCCCTGATGGAGCAGCGCCAATCCGCCCTGTGGCGCGCACTGGCGGCCTTGGCCGGTGGGCATTTCGTTGCCATGCTGGGTGTCCTTCTGCCCTTTGCGCTGATGGCCGTTCTGGTCGATTATCAAAAGGAAATCCGCATCTGGGCTGCGTTGATTGTCATCGCGATGGGGCTTTACATTGCAATCACCCGCCGCCATCCCCGTTTTCTGTCGCGTATACCACCCAGCAAACTGGCTCTGTGGTCGTTTCTCGTGGCTCTTGCGCACGGGGCCGCCCTTATGCTGGTTCCGATCTATCTGGGCCTGTGCCAGCTGGATGAACTGGATGCCGGTCATCAGGCGATTTCCAAAATCATGACAACAAACGGTCTGCTGGTTCTGGGAGTTGCGGCCTTGCATACCGCCGCCATGGTTCTGGGCGGAGGGTTTCTGGCCTTCGCCGTTTATCGTTGGCTGGGGCTGCGTTTCCTGTCCCGCAGCTGGTTCAACCTTGAACTCATCTGGGCGCTGAGCCTTGTTTTGGTTGGTCTTTTGGGGCTGTGGTCGGCGGTTTGATCGCTTTCCTTTGAGCCGGAACACACTGTCCTTGGGCGTAATCAATGCCGGTGCCGCGCTAGACCAGTTCCTGCCATTGGCGCTGGATAACCCGCCTTTCTTGAAGGCAGCTACTTTCGGTGGAATCGAACGGGTGCTGGTGATATGGTTGATCGCTGGAAACTTCAATAGGGTCGCGTAACGCTCTGTAATTAAATACAACAAAGATGTGCAATCCGGGTTTGCATCCGCCGCTCACCTCACCTATATATGAGATGTCCTTCGGGACTATGGACATAAACGCGCTCGTAATAAGCGGATCGGACCCGGGGGCGGTACCCGGCGGCTCCACCAAAATCCTTCGTTTGAGGATCATGGGGCCGAAACAGGATCGACGAACGTCTAAAGGGGTAAGCTTTGTCTCGGCTGTCTGCCACCGTTACCGGCGAAAACAGTACAATTGCAAACGACAATCGTGCTCCGGTTGCAGTTGCTGCGTAAGCAGTAACAAGACCGAAACTTAAGTCCTTGCGCCTAGCCGCGTAAGGCGGGGTTCGCAGGTACCTGGCAACAGAAACCTGCACTTCCCCCCAATATGTCTGATATTTATGCCGCCTTTGCGCAGATTCAGAGTTTGTTCATTCCTTTTTGCCATCGTGTTCGCAGTTGGACAGGAGCGTTGGGATGACGAATTCAGAGATACTCAGATCCTGGTATTCTGAGGTTTGGGAAAACGGAAACACCGAGGCGATCGATCAGTTCTTTGCACCCGAAACCATGGCCGAGGGGCTGATCCCCGAAATGCAGGTGGGTGCGGACGATTTTCGGGACCTCGTCACGGCGTTTCGTCATGTCTTAGGGGATATCAAGGTGGATTTGCCCAAGATCATCGAGAATGGCGATTGGGTATCCGCAATCCTGCATGTGCAGACGTGCCGGGCCGATAACGGTGCCCCTTTGGAGGTGACCGGTCAGGTCATGGCCCGGTTCAAAGACAATAAGATGGTCGAAGCGTATAATCATTTCGATTTCATCTCGTTTTTTGAAGAGATGGGTCAGTTTCCCGCCGATACCCTTCCCGTGTGCATGACCGGTCAGCGGCTCGACTGGTCCTGACGGTTCAAACCGCAATCTTGACCCCCTATGTTCTTGCGCGGTAGCACTGACTCAGGGGGTCAGCTTGCGAACACCCCGTGAGGCGTCAGCCCAAGCTTCGCATGGATCCGAATGACTAAAGGAGACATGCTATGGCTGCTCTTAACGCCATTACACCGACCCAATTGAGCCGGTTAATCGGAACGCCTCAGGCGCCTGTTCTGATCGATATACGCACTGATGCGGATTTCAGTAAGGATCCGCGGCTGATTCCGGGATCAATTCGCTGTCCGCACACGGAAATCGACGCGATGAGTCGTCTGATTGGTAACGACCCTTGTGTAATAATCTGCCACAAGGGCAAAAAGCTCAGTCAGGGGGTAGCGTCCTGGCTACGAGGGGCGGGCAAAAACGCCGAACATCTGGAAGGTGGGTTTGAAGGGTGGCACGAACAGCGTGAGGCGCCGTTGATCCCCCAGTCGGTATTACCGGCGCGCGTTAATGGCAGCACATTGTGGGTTACGCGCCAAAGACCCAAAATTGACCGCATCGCCTGCCCCTGGCTGATCCGCCGGTTTGTTGACCGCAAGGCACGGTTCCTTTTCGTCGCGTCGGAAGAAGTTCAGGGAGTCGTTGATCATTTTGATGCCACCCCCTTTGACGTTCCGAGTACATTTTGGACGCATCAGGACAGCGGCTGCACATTTGACACGATGATCCGGGCATTTGACCTGCGAACTGAGGCGCTTGAGCGTATGGCCCGGATCATTCGCGCTGCGGATACCGACCAGCATGATCTGGCCCCGGAAGCCGCTGGGTTGCTGGCGTTCTCGGTAGGTTTGTCCCGCCAGTATCGCGATGAACATGCTCAACTTGAAGCCGGATTGCACCTTTATGATGCTCTGTTCCGCTGGGCACGCGACGGGTTTGATGAAAAGCATGACTGGCCATCGGGTCATGGCGCATGAGACCTTCGGCACTGGACCTTTTCAAGGTATTCGGACGGATCGGCCTGTTGTCATTTGGCGGCCCCGCCGCCCAGATCTCGCTGATGCATCAAGAACTGGTCGAGCGCAGGCCCTGGCTGGATGAACAGACCTATCTGCGCGCGCTTTCCTTGTGCATGTTGCTGCCCGGTCCAGAGGCAATGCAATTGGCAACCTATGCTGGCTGGCGCTTGCGCGGTGTCGTGGGCGGGCTGATTGCGGGCAGCCTGTTCGTTTTGCCAGGGGCGTTTGTCATTGCTGTTCTAGTCGCGCTTTATTCAGCATTTGGCGACGTTCCACTGGTGCAATCCGCATTTACCGGCATCAAGGCGACCGTCATCGTGATCGTCCTGCAAGCCCTGCGCAAGCTGTCAGGTAAGGCGCTGACGGATATGGAACATCGTGTCATCGCGGGCCTGTCGTTTCTGTCGATCTTTCTGTTCAACCTGCCCTTCCCGCTGATCATTCTGATCGCGGCCCTGTGGGGGTATTTGCGTCATCAAGGACCCGCTGAGGCAGCCACGGCTCAGGACACGCCGCACCTTGCCCGCTCGGCCCGGACGATAGCGATCTGGTTGCCGCTTTGGCTGGGGCCGCTTGTTGCGTTGACACTCAGCGGGCATCAATTGCTCAGCGATTTGGGGTGGTTCTTTGCCCGTCTGGCCGTTGTGACCTTTGGTGGTGCCTATGCCGTTCTGGCCTATATGTCGCAAACCGTTGTGGATCGGTACCACTGGATCAGTGCAGACCAGATGATCGACGGATTGGGGCTGGCGGAAACCACCCCCGGACCATTGATACTGGTTACGCAGTTCGTCGCCATGCTGGCGGGGCAGATCAACGGTGGATTCTCACTGGCGCTTGCTGCGGGCGCTGTCGCACTATGGGCAACGTTCGTGCCCTGCTTTTTGTGGATTTTCCTGACGGCCCCCTATCTTGACCGTCTGGCCACGCGTCCGCGCCTGTCTGCCGCCCTTCACGGCATCACCGCCGCTGTTGTCGGAGTGATTCTCAACCTTTCCGTGTGGTTTGCCCTGAATGTTCTTTTCGAATCGGTGCCAGATATGAATTTGGGTCCAGCGGCAATACCCCTGCCCCGACTGTCCTCGCTCGATATCCCGGCGCTTGCGTTAACCTTTATTGCTGGAATATTGATATTTAGACTAAAATTGGGGATCGGTACGGTGCTGGTTCTGATGTCAATGGCAGGGCTGGCTGCGCATAATATCTGATCAATCCGATCATACCTGCCCTTTCGTTTCCGAACAAAACCCCTATGCTGAGCTTAACCACTTTTGAGGATGACACATGTCGCAAGGCATCGACTATGGCAACCTGATGCACACCGCCATGCGCGGGCTTATCAAGACTGTGCTGACGGATGTATCGAAATCCGGTCTGCCCGGAGCGCATCACTTTTTCATTACCTTCGACACACGCGAAGATGGCGTGGACATCGCGGATTGGCTGCGCGACCGGTATCCGGAAGAAATGACAATCGTCATGCAGCACTGGTTTGAAAACCTCGAAGTCGGAGAGAACGGGTTCGCCATTACTCTCAATTTCGGGGACGCGCCGGAACCGCTCTATATTCCTTATGGCGCGATCAAGACCTTTGTCGATCCATCGGTGGAATTTGGACTGCGGTTCGAAAGCCCGGACGACGAAGATGATGACGATTATGTTGCAGATGACTTGATCGAGGTCGAAGAGGAAGAAGAGGCACATCACGACGCCGATGTCGTGTCGCTGGACAGCTTCCGCAAATAAGCCTTTGAGCCCCGCCCGGCGCGGGGTTCAGCGTTTCATCAGAAATGTTTCGACTGATCGGGATTTCTGGCCGTCTATGAAGCGTGAAAATGACAGGTTCAGCCCGTCTTCGGCTAGTGTTCGGTCGAACTGCTGCAATTCATATCCGCCGTCCACGTCGATGAACAACGAAAACACGGTCAGTGTGTCGCCAACGATACGTCCCCATACGAAGGGTTCACCTTTCATCGGGTCCAGCGGAACCTCATGACCGAACACATTGCGTTTCATCGCGGCCGAGAACACATCCGGGCGGTCCGAGGGCACGAAGTCAATCGAGAACTGCTGTTCTTTTACCCGCCCGTCTAGCTTGTAGGTGGTGGTTTGCCAGCTGACGTTGAACCCGTTTTTGGTCTCGAAAATTGAAACGCTCATATCCCTTGGAGTTGAGGTTCCGTCCGCATCCACGACATTTGCCGAGCCCACATAATCCCCCAGGAACGGGGTAATGTCCGCGGCGCGCGCAGATGCGCCCAAAACGGACAGCCACAAAGCACAGACAGCAAATAACACGATCGCTTTTTCAAGCGTAATGCGATGGAAATTCGACATCTTGTCCTCCAAGGCGGCTACTAACCTATTGTAGCTGAGAGGGGGCCGCGCACAATGGCACATTCCCCGACGATAACAATAAAAGTGACGCACCCCGCGCCTATACCTTTGACGCCCTTGGGTTTAAGGTGCGCGCAACTGGCCGATTGCGTCACGGCTTAGCTGCGGCTAAACGGCATACAACAGCATACCAGACGGAGTGACAGATGTCTCAGACCCGCACCGAATCCGACAGCTTTGGCCCGCTCGAGGTTCCTGCCGACAAGTATTGGGGGGCGCAAACGCAGCGTTCGATCATGAACTTTCCGATCGGTTGGGAAAAACAACCCATTGCCATTGTGCGTGCGCTGGGCGTGATCAAGCAAGCCTGCGCGATGGAGAACAAGGCAACCGGCAAGCTGGATGCCAGAATTGCCGATGCCATCATTCAGGCTGCGGGTGAGGTGATCGACGGCCAGTTTGACGACAACTTTCCGCTGGTCGTCTGGCAGACGGGTTCCGGCACCCAGTCGAACATGAACTCGAACGAGGTCATCGCGAACCGCGCCATCGAAATTCTGGGCGGTGTCATCGGTTCAAAAGACCCCGTGCATCCGAACGATCACTGCAACATGGGTCAGTCGTCGAATGACACCTTTCCAACTGCGATGCACATTGCCACGGCGATGAGTGTTCGTGACGTCCTTCTGCCCGGGCTTGAAAAGCTGGCCTCTGGTCTTGAGCAGAAGGCTGATGAGTTCAAGGACATCATCAAGATTGGCCGGACCCATACACAGGATGCAACGCCTCTGACACTGGGGCAGGAATTCAGCGGTTATGCCCACCAGATCCGTCAGGGGATTGCACGCGTTCACGCAGCGCTTCCCGGCATCTATGAGCTGGCGCAGGGCGGCACCGCCGTAGGCACCGGCCTGAACACCCAAAACGGTTGGAGCGAAGCTGTGGCGGGCCATATGGCGCAGATCACCGGCTTGCCCTTTGTGACCGCGCCAAACAAGTTCGAAGCGCTGGCTGCTCATGACGCCATGGTCTTTATGTCCGGGGCTTTGGCGACCATCGCGGGCAGCTGCTATAAGATCGCCAACGACATCCGTTTCCTGGGCTCTGGCCCGCGTTCGGGGCTTGGCGAACTGATCCTGCCCGAGAACGAGCCCGGCTCGTCCATCATGCCCGGCAAGGTGAACCCGACCCAGGCCGAGGCGCTGACACAGGTTGCTGCGCATGTAATGGGCAACAACGCCGCGATGAATTTTGCAGGCAGTCAGGGCCATTTCGAGCTGAACGTCTATAACCCGATGATGTCCTACAACCTGTTGCAATCGATCCAGCTGCTGGGCGACGCCGCCGACAGCTTTACCGAGCGGATGTTGCTGGGCATCAAGGCCAATGAGCCGCGCATCGACAAGCTGATGAAGGAATCGCTGATGCTGGTGACGGCGCTGGCCCCGACCATCGGCTATGACAATGCCACCACGGTCGCCAAGACCGCGCATAAGAACGGCACAACCCTCAAGGAAGAAGCCATTGCGCTGGGGTTTGTGGACGAGGCAACCTTTGATGCCGTTGTACGCCCCGAACAGATGATCGGCCCGAAAGACTAATGGGCAAGCCGGTCAACCTGAACCGGTATCGAAAAGAAAAGGCGCGGGCCGAGAAGAAGGCCCGCGCAGATGAGAATGCCGTCGCCTTTGGGCGCACCAAGTCCGAGAAAGCAATCGTCAGGCTTCAGCAGGACAAGCAGAAGCGTGAACTCGACAATCACGAGCTGGATGAATGAGCGGTCGCCCGGTAAAACGTTCATTGACCCTCAAGGGCCACCGGACATCTGTCTCGCTTGAAGATGAATTCTGGCGCGCATTTCGCGACATTGCGAAAGAAAAAGATCAGCCAATCAATGCACTGGCCGCGCAAATTGATGTTGACCGCGACCCGGAAACCGGATTGGCCTCGGCTATTCGCGTGTTTATTCTGAACTGGTACCGAGACAAGGTTTAACACTTGTCAGATCTTGGTCGTTGGGTGTAACGTCCCCGAGGAACAAAAGGGGTACATTCATGAGCAACACAGTATTGGGGCCAGACGGTCAACCTCGGTGTTCCTGGTGCCAGGCCGCGCCGGAATTCTTTGACTATCATGACAACGAATGGGGCTTTCCGGTCTCGGATGATCAGCGGTTATTCGAGAAACTGTGCCTGGAAAGTTTTCAGTCGGGTCTTAGCTGGCGCACGATCCTGAACAAGCGCGAGAATTTCCGAGAAGCGTTTTACGGTTTTGATTTCAACAAGATGGCCGAATTCTCTGAAGTTGATGTTGAACGTCTGCTGCAAAATGATGGGATCATTCGCCACCGAGGCAAGATCGAGGCGGTGATCAATAACGCCCGCCGCGCGCAGGAACTGGTGGCGTCGGAAGGATCGCTGGCAGCTTATGTCTGGCGGTATGAGGCGGAAACCCCGCCGCCCCCGCAATCGGCATCCACATCGCCCGAGTCGGTGGCGATGTCGAAGGACCTCAAGAAACGGGGCTGGAAATTTGTTGGCCCCACGACGGTGTTTGCGTTCATGCAGGCCATGGGACTGGTCAATGACCATGCCGAGGGCTGTATCAGCAGAAAAAAAGCGGCACAGTTGCGCCGCTTTTTCACGAAACCCGTCTGAGGATCAGACAGAGGCTTTGAAAATCTTGTCGATATTGCCGCCCAAAGCGGCGTTGAATTCGGCGTCCGATTGCTGTTTCGAGAGACCTTCGGTCAGTGCGCGAGAGAAAGACGCGATCATTTTGCCGTTTTGACTCAGCAGGTTACAGGCCTCTTCGGTCGAATACCCGCCTGACAGCGCGACAACGCGCAGAACGCGCGGATGGTCGGCCAGTTCGTCATACAGGTTTGCCTGTGTCGGGATCGTCAGCTTCAGCATGACCTCCTGCCCTTCGACCAGCAGGTCGAGGTTCTTCAGGATTTCAGCTTTCAGAATCTCCTCGGCCTCGGCCTTGGTTTCTGAATGAATGTTGACCTCCGGCTCGACGATTGGAACCATCCCGGCTTCAGTCACTTCACGGGCTACGTCGAATTGCTGGGCGACCACGGCCGCGATGCCTTCGGCATTAGCCTCGTGGATGACCGAACGTTCCTTGGTGCCGAATACGCCTTCTGCCTTTGCCAGCGTGTCGGCCAGACCGGGGATCGGCTTCATCAGCTGAACGCCGTTGGCCTGATCCTCGAGGCCCTTGTCGATTTTCAGAAAAGGCACGATGCCTTTGACCGACCAAAGGTAATCTGCGACCTTGCGGCCCTCGATCTCTTCCCCGAGGGTGCGTTCGAACAGGATCGCACCGATGACTTTGTCCTTGGTGAAGTCATTTGCCAGAATGATCCGCGCGCGCATCTTTTGTATTTCACCGAACATCTCAGCGTCCGAACTGTAGGTCGACGCGTCAACGCCGTACAACGCCAAAGCTTTCGGGGTCGAGCCGCCGCTTTGATCCAATGCCGCGATAAAGCCTGCGCCGTTGATCATCTGCGCGCGCTGTTCTGCTTTGGCCATAGTGTTTTCCCGTTCAATGATGATTCCGATGTCTCCCCCCGCATACATCACAGTCAGGACCGATGGTAGTTTGTTAGCGCTCAATCAGCCGCAACCATATGCCATCCCTGGATCGAACGGTCAGGTGGGCCACCGGAATCGGCGTTTTGCCGCTGATTGTTTCGAATTTGAAATTTCGCACCAGCATCGACAGGATCAGCGGCCCTTCGACCATGGCAAACCCGGCCCCGGTACAAACGCGGGGACCTGCGGAAAAAGGGATATATGCTTCGCGCTGGCATGTCTTGCCGTTTTCACTGTTCCAGCGAGTCGGGTCAAAGCTGTCGGGGTTGTCCCATAATCGTTCGTGACGGTGCAGGTGCCAAGGGCTGATTACGATTTGTGACCTTTTGGGAACGTCCCTGTTTCGAAAACGGTGTGGGCACGTGGCCTCTCGCACCATCATGGGAACTGGTGGGTAAAGGCGCAGTGCCTCGCGAAACACGTCGCGGCTGATCTTGAGTTTGGAAACCGAGGCAAATGTCGGATCGTCCAGAGCGGCAGATTCGTCAGCAATCCTTTCCTGCCATTCGGGATAAATTGCCAGCAGATACAATGTCCACGCCAGAGCCGATGCGCTGGTCTCATGGCCTGCCAGAAAGAAGATCGCAACCTGATCAACCATCTCCTCGGGCCCGAAAAACTGGCCGGTTTCAGGATCAGCGGTCGTCATGATCTTGGTTGCCAGATCATCGGGGGCGGTTCCGGCCTTGATCGCCTCAGCCCGCTCATGGGTCAGGTCAGTGATCAGGTTACGAATGTCTTCGGCGTTTTTCCGTGTCGTCCGGGAGTGAAACCGAGGCATCCATTTGGGCAGCGGAACGAAGGCTGCAAGGTTCAGCAGAGGTTGTTCGCGCTGGTAGTTGCGGAACTTTTCAAACACCTTGCTGGCTATGGCGTGGTCAATTGGCACCGAAAACAAGGTGCGAAAAATCACATCCGCTGCGGCGTGGCTTGTTTGTTCTTCGACTTCGATCTGTTTGCCGACATGGGGCCGCAACCGCTCAACACATGCGTCTGCCGCGGCCAGCATGGCGGGAAACGTGTCTTTCAACCGCCCGCCCTCAAATGCCGGGTCAATGATGCGCCGCTGACGTTTCCACGTCTCTCCATTGGTTAGAAACACCGAATTTCCAAGCAAGGGGCGCAGGCCTTCGCTGATCCGGCCCGATTTAGGGAAATCTTCGGGGCGTTTCCTGAGGACGGTGTCAATCAGGTCCGGTTGATTGATCAGGAAAGATCGAAAGAAGGGTGTCCTGAATTCGGCCATCCACGCGCGATAAAGGCGCGCTGGCTGCGCAGACAGCAGATCCTGACGAAACAGTTTCAGATAGCGCAGTAGGGAAACCTTGTCTGCGCGTGGCTGGGGCTTGGGCGGGGTCATGGGCGCACCGACGTGTATTTGGACACTGGCGTCTCAATCCGGCTGCGCGAAGGTGTGCGCCCAAGGAACCGCTGCTTTAGCGTCAAAGGGCCTGCCGTTATCCGAAAATAGTCGTACAGACCCGGCTTATCGAAGGCGCAAAGGTACTGAAAATGCAGCCGGAAAAACCGCCAGCGCAAGGCTTTCCAACGTTCAGGTAACAGGGTTTGGGTAAAGGCCGCCGACAGGACAAGCGGCCAGCGTTTCTCTGGTCCGGCCACCCCTGTAACGGCCACCGGATCACACAGCGCAAATGCACAGCCATCCCCGGGGGCCGAGACATCGACCCACGTGATGTCTGAACTGGAGGACAGGAATTGAAGGTCGGACCGAAGGCCATGCGCATTTGGCAGAAAGGATACCATAGGCATCACCTGCCCCAGGCTTAGGAACGACAACTCTGCCCCCTGTTTCGGCACAGCCCTGTCGCGGATCAGGTCGGCCAGAACAGACACCCCCATATGCGCGCCCGAACTGTGGCCCACGACCAGTACCTCATCCACACCGGATATCAGAGCGGCTTCAATCGCCTTGCGGAATACGGCCAGTCTGTCCTTCAGTTTAAGCGGAGTTTCCCCCTTCAGCTGCGCTGAATAGGCGTAATCATGCATCAGGTAATAGGCAAACAGCCGGTTGTCGATCTTGCGGAACCACAGCATCAGCGCAACCGCAACGGCGATACCCGGAAACAGACCCCACCAGCCAGCCATCGCCACACATGCCCACACGACTGCAAACGCAACCAGCAGCTGAGACACCAACATCGCCACCGGATAGAGCGCCGCAATCACCGGGCCCTTGCGCAACCGCATCAGGCGCCACAAAGCGCCGGTCGAAATGTATATCCACGCCGTGTGGGCCAACTGCGCGTAGGTTGCAGGGATCGACGCGGACATGCTGTCGCGCACGATGTCTGACCAGACCAGAACTTCGATTTCTGTCTCAACAGACGCACCGTCCTGCAATGATGTCACGGACCAGCCGAACAGACCTTTTGCGGACTTGGGGGCCATGGCGATCTCATATCCCGAGATCCGGGCCTGCGCCTGCGACTCGGTTCGGTAAAGCTCGCGATATCGTCGCGGCGGCATCGGGTCATAACCGGGGATGTAGAACACCCGGCGTTTGCGAACCTGTGACTGATTTCTCTGACTGCTCATGCCTTTACCTTCTGCCGCGCAGGTTAACGCAGGCTTTAGGTCAAGGTAAGGGGGGCAGACGCTCAGCCGAAATTCGCAAGCGCCGGGAAGGTTTCAAGCAACCACCAGCTGAAGCGGGTGAACAGGCCTGTGATCAGCATGATGCCCACGAACAGCAGCAGCCCTCCCATGACCTTTTCGATCACGCCCATATAGGGCTTGATCCGGTTCATCACGGTCATAGAGCGGTTGAGAAACATGGCTGCCAGCAGAAACGGAATACCCAATCCGGCTGCATAAACACCCAGCAACAGCGTGCCGCGCGCCACCGAGGCCTCGGTTGCCGCAAGGGACAGGATCGCGCCCAGCTGGGGGCCGATACAGGGCGTCCAGCCGAAAGCAAAGGCCAACCCAAGAATATAAGCACCAAAGACCGAGCCACCGGAATCGCCGGTTTCGATCCGCGCTTCGCGGTCCAGAAAGGGGATGCGGAAGACATTCAGGAAATGCAGACCAAAGACAATGACAACGGCACCGGACAGTTTGGCAAAAAGAACCTGATTTTGCAGCACGAACACTCCAAAGGCAGATGCGGTAAATCCCAACAGCAGAAAAACCGTCGACAGGCCCAGCACAAAGAACAGCGCTGACATGGTTGCCTTGCGCCGGGCGCGGGCCTCATCCTGCATTTCGTTGATCGTGACGCCGCTCATATATGCCAGATAGGGCGGCACGATGGGCAGCACACAAGGCGACAGAAAGCTAATCAGGCCACCCAGCAGGGCAACAAACATGGCGGGCAGCAGCCCCGCGTCTATGATTTCTATTCCGAACATGTCTAAGCACATAAGTGATGAATGGCGGTCCGTCACGGGGCCAATGAGTCACATCCTCGTGCTTGGAATCTGGACAATATTACAACTTCGCCCTATCCCGAAAATCATGTCAGAGATTACAGATACGCTGGATGCGCTGGGCCTTCTTTGCCCCCTGCCCGTCCTCAAGGCCCGCAAACGGCTGAAATCCATGCCGCAAGGTTCTGTGTTGCGTGTACTGGCTGATGACCCGGCAGCCATCATCGATGTCCCGCATTTTTGCGCCGAAGCTGGCCACACATTGCTGTCTCAGGATTTGGATGGCGAACATCAGGTCTATCTGATCCGAAAAACCGACTGACTTTGTGATATAAAAAAGGCGGGCAAATCTGCCCGCCCTTTCATCAGTTGCCCAGCGACCACCATCCGCGCCGTTTGGGCCTGTCGGATTCTGGCTCAGGTTCATCTGCCACAGTTTCAAGCACCGGTTCAGGTTCTGCTGCCATGGGTGTTTCTTCCACGGGTGCGTCTTCGATCGGCTCATCGGCAGATTGAACTTCAGGTTCTTCCACCGCAACGATCGCTTCAGCTTGTGCGACTTCCTCAGTCTGCTCGGCAAACTCTGTTGCTTCCGGCGCAGCGTCAACAGCCTCAGCGGCTTCGCTTTGCTCGGCGACAGCCGCCTCGGCAGGTTCGGCTTCTGCGTCTGAGGCCGCCTCTTCAACCGCCGGTGCATCGGCCCCGGCATCGGTGTCCGGTGCTTCCGACTGTTCCGCACCCTCTTCTGCTACCGCATCTTTCTTACGACGACGCGGAGCGCGCTTACGCTTGGGCTTGGCGGGTTTTTCCTCTTCCGTTGCTTCGGCTTCGGTTGTCTCGACAGCGGTTTCCGTTTCAGCGGATTCGCCTACGGCATCCTCCTGCTCTGACCCTTCGCCGTCATCCGCGCCCTGTTCCGCCGCGTCACCGTTGCCCGCGCCTTTCTTGCGACGACGACGGCGGCGCTTGCGCTTGGGTTTGGTATCATCTTCAATCGACGCGATATCCTCTTCGGCTTCCTCCTCTTCCGAAGAATCCACCAGATCCATCAGCGAGGCATCGACCGACACGACAGGAGCTGTCGCTTCGGGAACAATGCGGCTGGCGGTCTTGAATTTCTCCATCGAGAAATCCGGGCTGACCAGATGCACATCGCCTTCGATCCGTACAGACAGGCCATAGCGCGATTCGATCTGGGCAATATGCTCGCGCTTCTGGTTCATCAGGAAGTTCGCGATACTGACCGGGCAGCGCACCAGAACCTCGCGCGAGCGGCGGCGCGTGCCTTCTTCTTCGATCTGACGCAGGATCGACAGCGCCATGTTGTCGTCCGAACGGATCAGGCCGGTGCCATGGCATGCCGGGCATGGCTGCGTGGTCGCTTCGATCATACCCGGGCGCAGCCTCTGACGGCTCATCTCGAGCAGGCCAAAACCCGAAATCCGGCCGACCTGAATGCGGGCACGGTCGGTTTTCAGCTTGTCCTTAAGACGCTTTTCAACCGACGCATTGTTCTTGCGCTCGTCCATGTCGATGAAATCGATGACAATCAGACCGGCAAGGTCACGCAGACGCAACTGACGCGCCACTTCTTCCGCGGCTTCCAGATTGGTTTTCAGCGCCGTTTCCTCGATCGAGCCTTCTTTCGTGGCCCGGCCCGAGTTCACGTCGATTGCCACCAGCGCTTCGGTCACGCCGATCACGATATACCCGCCAGATTTCAGCTGAACGGTCGGGTTGAACATCCCCGCCAGATAGCTTTCCACCTGATAGCGCGCAAACAGCGGCAGCGCGTCCTCGTACCGTTTCACATTCTTGGCATGGGACGGCATGATCATCTTCATGAAGTCCTTGGCGATGCGGTATCCGCCCTCGCCCTCGACCAGAACCTCGTCGATATCGCGGTTATAAAGGTCCCGGATCGACCGTTTGATCAGATCGCCTTCTTCATAGATCTTCGCAGGTGCAATGGATTCCAGGGTCAATGCCCGGATCTGCTCCCACAGGCGTTGCAGGTATTCATAGTCGCGCTTGATTTCCGATTTTGTGCGCTTGGCGCCTGCAGTCCGGATAATCAAACCCGCCCCTGTCGGCACATCAATATCCGCCGCGATTTCTTTCAGCTTTTTGCGGTCAACCGCGTTGGTGATCTTGCGGCTGATCCCACCGCCACGCGCGGTGTTCGGCATCAAAACACAATAGCGACCTGCCAGCGACAGATAGGTCGTCAGGGCTGCCCCTTTGTTGCCGCGTTCTTCCTTGACGACCTGCACCAGCAGCACCTGGCGCACTTTGATCACTTCCTGAATCTTATACCGGCGTGGGCGTGGCTTGCGCTGAGGGCGGATGTCCTCGCTGTCGTCTTCCTCGGCTACGGTTTCAATCGTGTCATCTTTCGCGGCTGCGTCAGCGTGTTCCTCATCCGCATCGCCATCATCTGCGTCCGGGTCATCCTCAGACAATTCAGACGCTTCATCGCCATCGTCAGCGATTGAAGCATCCGCCGAGTCATCAGAATCCCCTGCTGCATCGTCTTGTGAAGACACAACCGTTTCAGCCTGAGCCTCGTCTTCCGAAGCCGTTTCCTCAGCAGTGTCATCTGACACAGCTTCCGGCGCTTCGTTGTCCGCAGGCTCCTCAACAGGTGTTTCACCGACGATTTCCATAGGCGATGTCCCCTCGGGCACCTCCATGTCGGCATCGTCAAGGTCGATGGTTTCCATACCGGTCGGCTCGGTCGAAACTTCCATCGTTTCGACCAGATCGTCCGATTTAAGATCCGCGGCCTTTGATCGGGCGCGCGAACGCCGCTTTTTCGGCTTGCCCTCGTCGGCCTCATCCCGCGCCTTCATGGCCTCGGCATAGGCGCGATCTTCCTCCATCAGCGCCTCGCGGTCGGCGATGGGGATCTGGTAATAGTCCGGGTGAATTTCCGAAAACGCCAGGAAGCCGTGCCGGTTCCCGCCATAATCCACAAAGGCCGCCTGGAGCGACGGCTCAACCCGTGTTACTTTTGCAAGATAGATGTTGCCAGCAAGCTGGCGCTTGTTTTCGGATTCAAAATCGAACTCCTCGACCTTGTTTCCGTCGACCACCACGACGCGGGTTTCCTCCGCGTGGGTGGCATCGATAAGCATTTTCTTAGCCATGAGTCCTTGGTGCACCGCGCCAAACGCGTTGTCCTGACCCGTCCAGGTGGACAGGCACATTTGGGGAGGTGTCTTGTCAGGGCGATATCGGACGGCGCGCGGCAGGGTCTGGCGCTGTGGCCCCCTGCCCGGTCACTCAATCGTTGCGCGCGCGTCATCGCGGTTCTTCTCCGACAGGCGCGTTAGCCGCAGCCTGCCCATTTATTCCTTTCGCCCAGACGTTCCGGGCTCAGGTACTACATTGCCCCGAAAGGGGCACAATCGGTCTGCTTTGCGGCGAATAATACGTCATCACCTTCAGCAAAGCAGCGAAACTCAATGATTCGGGGCTTATGGACACAAAACTGGCCCGGCCCGTCCGGACACAATAAAAGCAGTCCTGTGGAAAAGACAATGGGCAAACTGCACCGCCCCCAACCGTGGCATGCGGGATCGCCTTCATCTGGCCAAAAATATCCCGGGGGAGTCGCCAAAGGCGACGGGGGCAGAGCCCCCGTCACAAAGTTTACAGATAGTCCGACCGCTGGAGGCCGTATTTGGCCATCTTTTCATTCAGCGTTCGGCGCGGCAGGCACAGTTCATCCATCACAGACGCGATAGATCCTTTGTGCCGCCGCATCGTGTTGTCGATCAGCATCCGTTCAAAGGCTTCGACATATTCCTTCAGCGGCTTGCCTTCGGTGGTCATGACCGGCTGCATTTCCTCGTGATCCGACATCAACAGCGAGGCGATCGTTCCGGACCCACGGCGCGATTGCAGTACCGCGCGTTCGGCAATGTTGATCAACTGGCGCACGTTCCCCGGCCAGGGCGCCTGCAACAGCTGCGCGGCTTCCTGAGCGCTTACCTGAGGCGCATCACAACCGTATTCTTCGGCGAACTGCTCGCTCAGACGGGTAAACAGGGTCAGGATGTCCTCGCCCCTCTGGCGCAGGGGCGGCATGGTGATGCGCAAGGCGGCCAATCGATAGAACAGATCAGGCCGCAAGACATCTTCGGAGGTTTTTCCGGCCTCTTGCAGGTTCGAGATCGCTACGATGCGTGTCTCGGCCGGCGTGCCCTGCTCGTTCATCACGCTGAGCAGCTTGGCTTGCAGGGAATCGCTGAGCGCTTCGACATCTTCCAAAACCAGCGTTCCGCCCCGCGCCTCTTCGATGGCGGGCAATTGGGCGTCTTCAGGCATCATCGGCCCAAACAGACGTTTGGCCAACGCGTCTTCCTCGTGCGCCGCGCAGGACACCAGCACGAATTTCTTGCCGGCACGGCTTCCAACCGCGTGCAGGGCGTGTGCGACAAGCGTCTTTCCGGTCCCTGTCTCTCCGTCGATCAGCACATGGCCATCCGCCTGACCTAGATCGAGGATATCCTCGCGCAGGCGTTCCATAACCGGGCTGGCACCGATCAGTTTGTTCATGATCAGGGTGCCGCCGGACAATTCCCGGCGCAGCGCGCGGTTGTCCAATGTCAGACGCCGCGCATTGCTGGCCCGTTTGGCCAGTTCAGACATGCGGTCGGGGTTGAAGGGTTTTTCAAGGAAATCGAATGCACCGACACGCATCGCCTCAACAGCCATCGGAACATCGCCGTGACCGGTGATCATGATCACGGGCAAGGTGCTGTCAGCGCCCATCAGCTTTTTGAGAAGCTGAATGCCGTCCATTCCGGGCATCTTGATGTCCGAAATCACTATCCCCGGATAATCCGGACCCAACACCTTGAGCGCATCTTCCGCGCTGGCGAAGGTTTCCGTGTCATAGCCGGACAAAGCGAGCCACTGGCTGATCGATTGGCGCATGTCCTGTTCATCGTCAACAATGGCAATTTTCATGGCTTGTGCCATAGTCATTCCTCGTTATTCCGCGGCTTCAAGGCCGTCGCTTCCCAGTGCAGGCAACTGCATTTCAAACACCGCACCGCCATATTGGCCGTTGCGTGCAGTCAGCCGTCCCCCATGGTCGTTCACGATCCCCGACGAGATGGCAAGCCCCAGACCAACACCGTCTCCGGGCTGTTTGGTTGTGTAGAACGGCTCGAACAGGTTTTCGATATCCTCGATTCCGTGCCCGTTGTCGCGTACGGTCAGCACAGCCGTGTCACCAGCTGCCAGGATGATTTCCACATCCGGCTCCGCCACTGATTTGGTGGCGTCCAGCGCGTTTCGCAAGAGGTTGACCATGACCTGTTCGATGCGCATTCGGTCCCCCATCACGATCACGGGTTCCTCTGGTACGATCTGTGTGATCTTCACGTGTCGCTGACGCAATTGCGGCTCCATCATCGACAGGGACGAGGCCAGCGCTTCACCAAGATTTACTGGTGAAAACGCATCCGCACCCTTGCGCGCATAAGACTTGAGCTGCCGGGTAATTGCCCCCATCCGTTCGATCAGACCATCGATGCGGCCAAAGCTGGCAAGGGCCTCTTCCGGGCGGTTGCGGCGCAGCAGCAGACGGGCCCCGGCCAGATAGGTTTTCATTGCCGCCAGAGGCTGGTTCAACTCGTGACTGACCGCTGCCGACATCTCGCCCAGGGCGGCCAGTTTCGAGCTTTGCGCAAGCGTCTGTTCCGCCAAATCCAGCGTCTTTTCAACCCGTTCACGTTCAGCGATTTCCCGCTGTAGCCGTGCATTCAATGCGCGAAGCTCTGCCGACTCGCGCTGGAACAGGGTCATGCGCAACGTGGCACGGCGGCTCAACGCATAGAACGCAAGCGCCAGAAGAATCGCAAACCCCATGATTTCCAGCGCCAGAACGCTGTTCACCTTTTCCCGGATCGAGGCATAGGTCGTGAACGAGGTCATCTGCCAGCCGCGGAAAGGAATGCGCGTCTCGATCCGCATCACCGCTTCGCCCTGAAGATAGGCATCAGGCGGCAGCGCGGTCCAATCGGTTGTTGCCCGGATCGCGCGCTGGATCGCCCCTTGTGGCGGTTGGCGCAGCATCGCCGTGTTCTCATCCAGCCCGCGCCAGCGGGGTTCCGTGGACAAAATGATGTTGCCGGTGCTGTCGGTAACCATCACCGCGTCCGAGATACCTGCCCAAGCGCGTTCGAACTTTTGCAGGTCAACCTCGACGACGATTACGCCCAGGAACTCGGCCCCGTTCTCCAACCGGCGCGAATACACAAAGCTGTACCCGCCTGCGTCCTTGGGAATAACAGAGAAGATCGTCGCGTTCGAGCGGATCGCATCCACAAAATATGGCGTGTTCCGATGTCCTTCGCCCAACCTGTTTCGGTCGGTCGCGGCAACTGTGCGCCCGTCGCTGTCCAGCAAAACCAGTGAGGCCGCGCCGATCTCTTCCACGAATGAAATAAGGCGTTGGGTAGACAGGGTGTAATCGCCTGACTGCAATGCCGAAATCAACGTCGGGTCGCGGGCCAGCAATTGCGGAACAATCGAGTTGCGGCGCAATTCACTCAGCAAGTTGCCCGAATACAGCGTCAGTCGCAGCTCTGCCCGGTTGCGCGTGGATTCGGTGAACCTGTCAGTCAACAGCCGGTTCGTCACCCAGACCGTTGCAATTGTCGCGACCAGCAGAACAAGAACCGCCAGCCGCAACCGCCAGCCCAGCGGCGCACCACGAAACGGTTTCAACATATTTGACCAGCCAGATCGAACTTCTGTGTTCATGGCAAAAGGTTACGCCCCGGCGGGCGAGACCTCAAGTCACGCCGCTTCAAACACACCTGACAATGCGCGGAACAACGCCACCCCGTCTGTGCCGCCATGACCCTGATCGGCTGCGCGTTCGGGGTGCGGCATCATTCCAAGAACGCGGCGGTTTTCCGACAGGATTCCGGCGATATCCCCGATCGAGCCGTTCGGGTTTTCGGCATAGGTAAAAGCGATCCGGTCCTGATCTTTCAGCGCGGCCAGCGTCGCGTCATCCGCAAAATAGTTGCCATCGTGGTGCGCAATCGGAATACCGATCACATCGCCTGCGTTGTAGCCGCTGGTAAACGCGCAGTCGCTGGTCTCAACCCTTAGGCCAACGGTCTTGCAGATGTATTTCAGCCCAGCATTGCGCAGCAATGCGCCCGGCAAAATGCCGGTTTCGGTCAGAACCTGAAAACCGTTGCAAATGCCTACGGCATAACCGCCGCGCTGCGTGTGTTCGACGACGGCCTTGCAAATCGGCGATTGGGCCGCGATTGCGCCGCAACGCAGGTAATCTCCATAAGAGAACCCGCCCGGCACGCCCACGATATCAATACCTTCGGGCAAAGCCGCGTCTTTGTGCCAGACCATATCGACCTGAAAACCGGCCTGCTCAAAGGCGACGGCAAGATCTCGGTCACAGTTGGATCCGGGGAAAACGATTACGGCTGCACGCATGGCGGGCCCTCCTACGAGACAAAATCTGTGACAACCGCAACACCCGGAGGCGTTGGATGGTCAAAAGCGGCAAGCTCGGCGCTTACCTGGTTTAGGGTTATTTTCCGGGTCACCAGCGGGCTCAGGTCGACCCCTTGACCCGCGATCAGCGACAACAGCGACGGATAGCGCCAGCTTGGCATCCCACGGGTGCCAAATACGGAGAGCTGACCAGAATAGAGCACATCCATCGGCAACGACATCTGTGCATGGTCCCCCGTGGGCATTCCGATTTGCACCATGCGCCCCATTTTGCGCAGGGATCGCATGGCGGAAACGGTCGTGGCTTCGACGCCAAGCGCCTCGATCGCAACATCGGCGCCGCCACCGGTGATGTCTTTCACCGCCTGTGGGGCATCACATGTCGCGGCATTGACCACCGCGTCGGCGCCCAGAGTTTTGGCATAGGCCAGCTTGTCCTCGGTGATATCGACAACGATTACACGCGTGCCGAGCGCCTTGCCAAGAAGAAGCGTTGATATTCCGACACCGCCGCCGCCAAATACAGCGATCCACTCGCCACCCTGCACCTGCGCCCGGCCAACAAGCGCCTGCCATGCTGTGGTTACGCGGCACCCCAATGCGGCGGCGATTTCAGGCGCGATACTGTCGGGCAAAGATGTCAGGTTGGCATCGGCATGAGCCACGGCAACATATTCAGCAAAAGCCCCGTCACAGGTAAAGCCGGGCACGACCTGGTTCGGACAGATTGTCTGATGACCCTTTGCGCAGTCCGGGCAATGCCCACAGGCAAGGATAAAGGGCGCAATCACCCGGTCCCCAACACGCCACCGTTTAACGCGCGCACCGACCGAGACCACCTCGCCGCAAAACTCGTGACCGGGTGTCATGGGCAGGACAACGTCCGGGTCTGAGCCCGACCACGCGTGCCAGTCGGACCGGCACACACCGCAGGCCAGCACTCGCACCACAACACCGTCTTCGGCGGGAACCGGATCGGGGATCGTCGACACCTCAAGCGGTTGACGATAGGTGATCAGACGCGCGGCCCGCATCAATCAGACCAGTTCGATCTCGTAGCGTTCGATGACGGTGTTGGCCAAAAGCTTTTCGCACATCTCGGTCACGTCTGCCTCGGTTGCGCCATCGGCAAGCTCAAGATCGATGACTTTGCCCTGACGTACGCCTTCGACCTGATCAAAGCCCATTGCACCCAATGCGTGCCGTACTGCTTCGCCCTGCGGGTCCAGCACCCCGTTCTTGAGCATCACATGAACCCGTGCTTTCATTTTGGCAACTCCACCTGAGGGCCGCATACAAGGCCCATTTCGTTGCGCGGGGGATAGCGCGCCTGATGGGTTTCGACAACCCTGTTTCAAACGCAGTTTGCCGCAGGTAGGTGACGATCCTGCGCCGTCAGTTGGACCCGAGCAGTTTTGCCGGCACGGCAGCTGGAAGCTTCGGAATGGTCATCTGATCAAACGGCCCGGCCACACGCAAACACCCTGCTCTACCAACACCTTGGCAAAGACAAAACGCCGCCCTGAGGGGGCGGCGCTGCTAAGGCGTGGTATTTAGTTGATCAGCGTCGGCTTGGTGACGTTGCTGGCAGGCAGCACACCCAGTCTTCGGGCGACCTCGGAATAGGCATCTGTCAGGCTGCCCAGATCGCGGCGGAACACATCCTTGTCCAGTTTCTGACCGGTCTTGATATCCCACAGGCGGCAGCTGTCCGGGCTGATTTCATCCGCAACGACCAGCCGCTGATAGTCGCCTTCAAACACGCGCCCGATTTCGATCTTGAAGTCAACCAGACGAATACCCACCGCCAGCATCACGCCGCTCAGGAAATCGTTCACGCGCAGCGCGAGGCTGAGGATGTCGTCCATGTCCTGCTGGCTGGCCCAGCCAAACGCGGCAATATGTTCCTCGGTGACAAGAGGATCGCCCAAAGCATCATCCTTGAAGCAATATTCAACGATCGGACGTGGCAATTGCGTCCCTTCTTCGATGCCAAGACGTTTCGACATCGAACCGGCCGCGTAATTGCGCACGATCACTTCCAGTGGAATGATCTCGCAGTTGCGCACCAGCTGTTCGCGCATATTCAGGCGCCGGATGAAGTGGTTCGGAATACCAATCTGGGTCAGCCCGGTCATGAAGAACTCGGACAAACGGTTGTTCAGCACGCCTTTGCCGTCAATCACGTCTTTCTTCTCGGCATTGAACGCGGTGGCGTCATCCTTGAAATACTGTACGATGGTGCCCGGTTCGGGGCCTTCATACAGAATTTTGGCCTTGCCTTCGTAGATTTTCTTGCGACGCGCCATAAGCGACCTTTCCAGACTGGCGAAAGGGAATGAGTCCCTTCACGTTGGCGTCCTCATAGTGCAAGCCCTGCGTTCCCGCAAGTTCGCTGCCCCGAGGGCCTTTGACGCAGCGCAAATACCTTGCACCCAGAGTGTCCTATTGTCATATCATCAGTGAGAAACGGTAATCCAAGGGGTCCCCAACCAATGACCACATTCGACGAACGTGAAGCCGCGTTTGAAAGCAAATTCGCCCATGACGAAAAGATGCAGTTCATCGCTCGGATGCGCCGCAACCGCTTTATGGCTGTCTGGGCGTCTGCGCTGAAGGGCGAAACTGTTGAACAGGCACGGAAATACGGCCAGGAACTGGTTCATACCGACCTACAGCATGTCGGCGAAGACGATGTTGTCGAGGCGGTCAAAACCTACTTGGGTGATCTTGCGGATGAAGCCACGATCCGTTCGAAAATGGCCGAGCTTCTGGTTGAAGCCAAAGAACAGGTGATGGTGGAAGGCGAGCACTGATTGCCTGAAATGCAAAATTCATGATCTTCATGAGTTTTATGAAATTGATTTGACGCCCTGGTCATGAGACACGGGGCGTCTCTGTTTTTTTGCAGCGTTTATACGCTTTTTCTGGAATAACCCTATGACAAACGCGCTGAGCAAACTTCTGGACACCAAAGACGCCATCCTTGCGGACGGTGCAACGGGGACCAATTTATTTAACATGGGTCTGCAATCAGGTGACGCGCCTGAGCTGTGGAATGTGGATGCTCCGGACAAGATCAGGGCGCTTTACCAGGGTTCCGTCGACGCGGGCAGCGACCTGTTTCTGACCAACACGTTTGGAGGCACTGCGGCGCGTCTGAAACTGCATGATGCGCAGAACCGCGTGGGCGAGCTGAACCGTATCGGCGCAGAACTTGGACGTGAAATCGCGGACAAAGCCGGGCGCCCTATTGTCGTGGCCGGATCGGTTGGACCCACCGGCGAGATTATGGAACCGGTCGGCAGCCTATCGCATTCCGACGCGGTTGAAATGTTCCATGAACAGGCCGAGGCTTTGAAAGCGGGCGGAGTTGACGTTCTTTGGGTGGAAACCATCAGCGCGCCAGAGGAATTCCGCGCGGCAGCCGAGGCCTTTGCGCTGGCCGACATGCCCTGGTGCGGCACGATGAGCTTTGACACGGCCGGGCGCACGATGATGGGTGTCACCTCGGCCGATCTTGCGCTTTTGGTTGAAACCTTGCCAAACCCACCGATCGCTTTTGGGGCCAATTGTGGCACCGGTGCGTCGGATATCCTGCGCACGGTTCTGGGTTTTGCAGCGCAAGGCACCGAGCGTCCGCTGATCTCAAAGGGCAATGCGGGCATTCCGAAATACGTGGATGGCCATATCCATTATGACGGGACACCCGAACTGATGGGTCGGTATGCTGCCATGGCACGGGATTCGGGCGCAACAATCATCGGCGGGTGCTGCGGGACCATGCCCGATCATCTGCGCAAAATGCGCGAAGCGCTGGATACCACTTCGCGCGGCGAGCGCCCGACACTGGATCAGATCACCGAGGCACTGGGGCCGTTTTCGTCGGCTTCGGACGGAACCGAGGACGACGCAGGCCCCGAACGCCGCACGCGTCGCCGTCGCCGCGCCTAACGCTTATCAACGCCCTTCGAATTTCGGAGGGCGTTTTTCCATGAACGCCACCACACCTTCTGCAAAATCCCGCGACCGGCCACATTCACCTTGAAGATGCGCCTCGGTTGCAAGCTGCTGCTGCAATGTGTTTTCGTAGGTCCCGCGGATGGCACGCTTGATCGCGCCATAGGCGGCGGTTGGACCTTTGGCCAGATATTCTGCCCTTTTGTGCCAATGTGCGGCAAACGCATCATCGGGGACAGCTTCCCAGATCATGCCCCATTCTTCGGCCTGCCGGGCGCTGATCTTGTCAGCAAACAAGGCGGCCCCCATTGCTTTGGCCAAGCCCATCTGACGCGGCATGAACCAGGTGCCCCCGGCATCGGGCAGCAAGCCGATACGTGCAAAAGCCTGCAGGAAATACGCACTCTCCGTTGCAATAACCACGTCCGCACACAGCGCAAGGTTGGCCCCTGCCCCCGCAGCAGGTCCGTTTACAGCCGCGATCGTCGGAACAGGACAGCTGTGGATGGCTTCCAGCATCGGCTCGTACTCGTCGCGCAATGATCGTTCCAGATCGATCTTGCCGGTCGATGATGCATCTCCCAGATCCTGCCCGGAACAAAACGCCGGCCCCGCGCCGGTGATAACGATACAGCGCGCTTTAACCGCGGCATCTTTCATCGCGTGGGTAATCTCTGCCCGCATCCGAGTGGTCAGCGCGTTCATCTTGTCCGGTCTGTTCAGGGTCAGAACCGCCAGACCATCCGATATGTCCAATAGAACCGTTTCGTAATTCATGAAAACTTTTCCCTCGCGCCACGTGTTTCAGCACACTTACTTGTCCGGGCAGGATGGGAAAAGCAGAACCAAACGTCAGTCTTCAAGAATTTGGCGAAGGCGTTCCTGTTCTTCCGCACTTAGAGCTTCGGTTTCACCCGAAACCTGCGCCCTTGCGCGTGTGCGAAGAAAGTTCAGCCCGACTGCGGCAGCGATCAGCAGCATGATCGGCCCGGCAAGCCACAACAGCAGGTTCGAACCACTGGTGGTGGGCTTGAGCAGGACATATTCGCCGTAGCGGTCAACGATAAACGAGATGGCCTCTTCGTCGCTGTCACCCGCAACCAAACGTTCGCGCAAAAGCAGACGCAGATCGCGCGCCAGATCGGCGTTGCTTTCGTCAATGCTTTCATTGCGACACACCAGGCACCGCAATCCAACACTCAGGTCGCGCGCCCGCTGCTCCAGAACCGGGTCGTCCAGAACTTCATCAGGTTGTACCGCAAACACGGGTGCTGCAAGCAGCAGCAGGATCAGAACAAGGCTCTTCATTCTGCGGGTACTCCGCCAGCGGGGGATTTACGCGCGCCTGCGGCGACGCGGAAGCGCCTGTCGCTCAGGCTGAGGACACCGCCGAGCGCCATCAGGATACATCCACCCCAGATCCAGTTCGCCAGCGGTTTGATATAGGTTCTCATGACCCAGCCACCGTCTGCCTGCTGATCCCCGATGACGACGTAAAGGTCACCAAAAAAACGATAGTCAATCGCGGCCTCGGTCGTCGGCATGCGTGCAACGGGATAATCCCGTTTCTCGGGATGCAGCGTTCCGATGGCGCGACCGCCCTTTTCCACCAAAACATCAGCCGTGGTTGAAAAATAGTTCGGCCCCTGTACCCGTCGCACGTCCTGCAACGTCAGTGTAAACTGACCTACTTCGAACGGCTGGTTCAGCTGCGCCACACGGATATCTTCTGCCTCCCACGCGGTCAGACCGGCAATCGCAAAGATCGTCACGCCAAGGCCGGTATGGGCAACTGCCTTACCCCAATCGGCCCCCGGAAGTCGGATCAGACGTTTGAAGCTGCCATTGCGGCCTGTCCGGCTCCACAAATCAATGGCGGCACCGAAAGTGATCCATGCCCCCAGAAACAGGCCTACGGGCCCTAGCGCGCTGCGACCGGTCTGCATTGCCCAAACCAACAACGCAATCGCCAGCGCCAGACCAAAGGCATAGCGCAGGGACCAGGCCGTTTTGCCCAACCGACCGCGTTTCCACGGCAGCATGGCCCCGATCGGCAGGATCAGACCCAGCAAAACCATGAACGGTGAAAAGGCCGCGTTGAAAAACGGCGCCCCGACCGAGAGTTTGCGGTCGAACATCATCTCGGCCACCATCGGCCACATCGTCCCGACAAAGACAACGAAACAACTGACCGCAAGAAGGACATTGTTCACGATCAGCGCGCTTTCGCGGCTGACCATGCCAAAAACGCCCTTGGCCTCCATCGCCTGCGCCCGCGCGGCAAACAAGGTAAGCGCGCCACCGATGAAGAAGACCAGAATGATCAGGATGAACACACCGCGTTCAGGATCATTGGCAAAAGCATGTACCGAGGTCAGCAGACCTGAACGCACGATAAACGTGCCGATCAGGGAAAATCCAAACGCAATAATTGCCAGCAGAATGGTCCAGCTTTTCAATGCTTCGCGCTTTTCCACGACAATTGCCGAGTGCAACAGCGCCGCCGCTAGCAGCCAGGGCATGAAGGATGCGTTTTCCACCGGGTCCCAGAACCAGAAACCGCCCCAGCCCAGTTCGTAATAAGCCCACCAGGATCCCAACGCGATTCCGATAGTCAGGAAAACCCATGCCGCCAGTGTCCAGGGGCGCACCCACCGGCCCCATGCTGCATCGATACGCCCTTCGATCAGGGCAGCAATCGCAAAGCTGAATGCCATGCTCAGCCCGACATAGCCGAGGTACAAAAACGGCGGGTGGAAGGCCAGCCCAGGATCTTGCAGCAGTGGGTTCAGGTCACGCCCGTCAAACGGAGCGATGGCAAGCCTGTCAAACGGGTTCGACGTGAACAGGATGAAACCGAAAAACGCCACGGCAATGGCCGACTGAACGGCCAGAACACGGGCCTTGAGTGTCGGTGGCAAGCCGCCACCAAAGAAAGCCGCCATCGCTCCAAACAGGGTGACGATCAGCACCCACAGCAGCATGGATCCTTCGTGGTTGCCCCATGTTCCGCTGATCTTGTACAGCATCGGCTTTGCCGTGTGGCTGTTCTCGACCACAATCCTGAGGGAAAAGTCAGACGTTACAAACGCCCAGATCAAAGCACCAAATGCAAACGCCGTCAGCAGGAACTGGACGATCGCGGCGGGCTCTGCAAAGGCCATCCAGCCGGTCCAGCGTTTTGAGGCGCCGATAAGTGGAACAACGCTTTGCACTATGGCGACAAAGAACGCGAGGATCAGGGTGAAGTGGCCAAGTTCTGTAATCATGCCCCGGAATATACGCCGGTGCGGAACCGGGGGCCATGACCTTTAGCTAGTTCTGCACGCACAAAGTGTCGCGGGTCAGATACCGCGAAGCTTTCGCCAATCGTTCAGAGCCTGGTTTTCTTCGGGAAGTACGACATCGCGGGTCAGTACAGCATCCGGACCGGGATCGGCAGCACCGGGGCTGTCGCTCTGCATGGTGCGCAAGGCCTGGATATTGCTCATGACCGTTGGCAGTTGCGTCATGGTTGAGCGGATATCCCGCTGAAAATCCTGAATTTTACTCTGGTGACGCGCGCCAAAGTAAAACGACACGATCACGCCCAGCAACCACCACAGCGGCTCTGGTACCAAGGCTATGCCCTGCATCCGTGCGGCAAACCATATTGGGTCGACCATGGCGGCAACGAACAAGCCAAGCGTACCCAATGCCAGCGCCGGGCGCGGCAACCTGTTCACGCCGTCCATGACACGGTCAAACAGACCCTTCTGAGGCGCCTGAAATTCGGAACCAAACTGTAACATGGCCTGAGTTTGAACCTCATTTGCGCGCACCGCGCTTGCTTCTGTGTTTTCACGATAGAGTTCTGCGGTTTCCTGCAAGACGTTGCGGCCGTTTCCAAACAGCAGCGCCAGCACACCTGAAATCAGCCCCATGCCGCGATCCTTTTGTTAAAATCGCTGTCCGAAAGGTGATAACGCGGCGAAAGAAACTCTTCGGCCCGTATTATCCAGCCGCCTTTGCCGCCTGATCGGCTACGCGCGTATTTTCTGGATGCAGGCCGCCGATCAGCAAGGCGAAAATAGTAATTTCGCCGCGCAATCCCGTAAGCGTCGCGCAAGACGCCGGGCTCTGGCTGCGCCGCGCTTTCGCAGGCCGCCACGGTTTGCGGGCCGATTATGCCATCGGCAGTGACGTTAAACCCCATTTCCTTTAGCAGCCGCTGAAGAATCTTCACCGCCTGCGCACCGGCATTCACATACATGTCGAAAACAGAGGCATGCAGGGTTTCGGGCAGCTCACCAATGCGCGGCTTGTCGAAATAATGCTGCACAAAGATGTCGACCGCTTGCCGAGGGGACAAAGCGCGCACATCCGCCTCGTCAATCCGGCCGTCGCCGGTCAGATCCAAGCCCAGCCTGCGCAGAGTGTGAATCGTGACCCCGAACTTGGTTGCTCCGCCCGGATCGTCGGGGTCATAAACAAAGCCCCCTTCACGGGCCACAATATCTTTGGCAATTTGGTGTACCGTTTGCATACCACCCTCGTAACGTTAGGTGGCCACACCGTTTCCGACAGACATTAACGATTCAAAACGAAACGGAGCGCTGCATGCACCATGCACGCAACGCTCCGAAGCAGGTTCAGAGTTTTTTTTAGCTTTCTTCCGCGCCTTTATAGACACCTTGCTCTTTCAGAGCGTCCATGACCTCTTTCGGCATGTAGGTTTCATCATGTTTGGCAAGAATTTCTGTCGCTTCAAAGACGCCGTTCACGTAACTGCCTGTGCCGATCATTCCCTGATTTTCCGAGAAAAGGTCAGGCAGAACACCTGTGAATGAGACAGGAACGCTTTCGCCGCCATCCGTTACAACAAAACGAATGGTTTCGCCCTGTCCGCGGATGATCGAACCTTCTTCGACCAAGCCGCCAATCCGGAACACTTCGGTTGGTTTCGGCGGCTCAGCAATCACCTCACTGGGTGAGCGGAAAAAGTTGATCCCGTCCTGCAATGCCCAGCCAATCAACGCTGTTGCCGCCACCAAGGCAACAACTGCCACCAGAATGACTTGTACGCGCCGACGTTTCTTGAGCGTTTTCATACCATCCTCACGGGAAAAGCGGGGCCATCATCAGGCCCAGAGTTTCATCTTCACCTAACATCAGGTTTGCGTTCTGCAAGGCTTGCCCACTGCTACCTTTTGTCAGGTTATCCAGCGCTGCAATCACAATTGCGCGCCGCTCAATCCTATCCGCCACAACACCGATATGACAGAAATTTGACCCCCGCACATGGTGGGTTGAAGGAGTCTCACCTATCGGCAGCATCTGGATGAACGGCTCGTCCGCGTAGGCTTTGGCAAGCGTTTCGTAGATGCTGTGCGGGTCGCCCTTCACATAGGTTGTGGCCAGAATACCCCTGTTTGCAGGGATAAGGTGGGGCGTGAACTGCACATGCACAGCCCGACCGGCAAGTTTCGAAAACTCCTGATCAAACTCGCCAAGATGTCTGTGCGTCCCTCCAACGGAATAGGCGTTGCTGCCTTCGCTCAGTTCAGCGTGCAGCAGGTTTTCCTTCAATGACCGCCCTGCCCCTGACACGGCGCATTTCAGGTCCAGAACGATATCGTCCAGATCAATGACCCCGGCAGATATCAGCGGCCGCAGAACATATTGCCCGGTCGCCGCATTGCACCCGGTGCCCGCAACAAGCCGTGCCCCCTTGATGTCTTCGCGGTAGAACTCGGTCAGACCATAGATCGCCTCTTCCTGCTGTTTTAGCGCGGTATGCGGATTGCCGTACCATTTTTCGTACTCGTCAGGGTCGGCCAGCCGGAAGTCGGCAGACAGGTCAATGATTTTCAGATCTTTCGGCAAGTCCCGGATCACTTCCTGACTGGTTTTGTGCGGCAAAGCGCAAAAACACAGGTCAACCTGCGAAAAGTCGATCTCGGAGATTTTGCACAGATCAGGCAGATCCATGTGGCGCAGATGCGGGAAAACCTGCGCCATGGTCATGCCAGCCTTACGTTCGGCGGCCAGCGCGACGATATCCATGTTCGGGTGCTCGGCGATCAGCCGCACCAGTTCAGCGCCGGTATAGCCCGAAGCGCCCAAAATTGCGATTTTATGGGTCATGTCAGACCTCTTTCACTTGAGTGTCACATGTTTCGACCGCCGATGTGACGGCCTTGAAATAAGGGAAGCAAAGTGGCTGCGTCCTTGACCTAAGTCAGGCAGCCTGGAACGTGATTTGTCGTCGGAGGAACTGCGTCGCCCGGTCGCTGACTACATTGGGTTTGCCAGTTGTCAGAAAACCACTCGGGCCCTCGCCCAACATGTTGGGGTGACGTTGCAGGTAATCTGCCAGACTGTCAGCAACAAGCGCACCCTGGCTGTAAACCTGCACATCATCACCCAACGCCGCCTGGAATGCTTCGGCCATCAACGGGTAATGCGTGCAGCCCAGAATAGCAGCCTGAGGTTCTGGCATTTTGCGTTTCAGCGCATCCACATGGCTGCGCACCAAGGCTTCGGCCAGGATCATGTCACCGTCTTCTATGGCATCCACAACGCCGCCACAGGCCTGTGCCTCGACATCTACTCCGATGGCCCGAAATGCCAGTTCCCGCTGAAAGGCCCTGCTGGACACGGTGGCAGGCGTTGCAAACAACGCCACATGTTTGACGGCCACTTCGCGCGGCGGAGAATTGTCGCCCCATTGCCGTTCGGTCAGTGCTTCGATCAACGGGACAAAAACGCCAAGAACGCGTTTGCCGCTGGGCACGCCTTCTTCCTGCATCCGCCGCAACGCTGCGGCGCTGGCGGTGTTGCAGGCCAGAATCACCAGATTGCAGCCACGCGACCACAGATCCTGAACCGCCTTGCGGGTCAGCTGATAGATATCCTCGGCATCACGCACACCGTATGGCGCGTGTGCACTGTCTGCAAAATACAGGAAATCAACGTCCGGCAGACGTTGCTGTGCGGCACTCAGGACGGTCAGACCGCCCAAACCGGAATCGAAGATACCTACTGCCATTAGATCACTCAGGCGCGATGCCGTTCCTCAAACTCATAGCCGTAATCATAAGACTTCAACGGCGTTGGAGACAGCTCATACGTGGCTTTGCGCAGGAAATCCATCATCTTGCGCGTATCCTTGCTGAGCGGGTCCAGAATGTCGCGCCTGATCGGCTCTCCGACTACGACCTTCACCGGTGTATCAACGCGTTTCTTGAACTCTTTGATCAGCAGGCCCATCCGCAAAGTACTGTGCAGATGGCTGGCGATCTGAAACAGACGAGAGGTGTGGCCATCAAAGAAAACCGGAACAACTGTGGCATTCGATTTTGCAACCATCCGCGCAGTAAACCCGCGCCAACCCGGATCCATGGGGTGGGAAAACGGCTTAACCCCTGTGCTGACCGTGCCGCCTGGAAAAATGCCGATCGCCCCGCCTTCACCCAGATATGTGAGTGCGGTTTTGCGGGTCTCAAGGTTCAGCTGCATCGCCTCTTTCGTTTCATCAAACGAAATTGGCAGAATGATGCGATTCAGGTCTTCGGCCTTGCGAAACACCCGATGGGCCAGAATGCGGAAATCACCCCGCGTCTCGGACAGGATATGTCCCATCATCAGGCCATCCAGAATTCCGTAGGGATGATTGGCAATCAGGATCAGAGGACCGTCTTTCGGGATATTCGAAAGCGATCCCCCCGCCACGTCCAGTGTCAGCCCATAGCGTTCGACCATCACAGCCCAAAAGTCGCGCCCATTGGCAACGTCTTTCTCGTACCCGTCCGCGCGTTTGATCAGGCGCATACGGCCCGTCGTGTTCTCCATCAGCTTGATGACCATCCGCCCACCTTTGGTTTCGGCGGAATGCGCATAGGAAATGTCGCGAACGGCATGACGACGGGAAGGCATATGGGTCTCCGGTTTGCTGCCTGCAAAATAAGTGCAAGTAACAATTTTGCCTAGGCAGCACACTCATTAAATTCTGTTCAATGGCATATGGTTGTGATTCAATTCCTACAGATCAACAGGCTGGAGCATGCAAATGGCGCGATCGGATATGAGCGATCTGGA